>JALAHE010000214.1 GCA_022712075.1 Galactobacter sp. | reverse complement strand
GTCCCCTCGAAGGGGACCGCCCGGGACCGACGGCTTTTCTTCCTCACCCCCCAGGAGAGCATCGTGACCACCGATGTGGCGCCCCCCGCCTCAAAGGATTCACCGCTGAATCCAGCAGACCCCACGCCCACAGACGCCGAGCCTGGCAGCGAAACCCAGGCACCCGACGTCGTGCCGGACGGTGCCCCGCCCCAGCCAAAGAAGCGTTCAAAGGTGCTGCGTGGCGTCATGACCGCCGCCGTGCTGTTCACGGCCTGGCACATCTTTGCGTCGTTCCTCTGGATCGCTCCCGTTTCGCCGCTGCGCGAGGTGGTGCCGGGGAAGGCGCTCTCGCAGTACATGATTCCGTTCTTCGGCCAGTCATGGTCCGTCTTTGCCCCTGAGCCGATCAACGGCGACAACCGCATGCTGGTGCGCGCCGTCGTCAAGGACGGGGACAGGGAGCGGACCACCGAGTGGGTCAACGTCACAGATGTCGAAACCCAGCTCATGACCAACAAGCTCTTCCCCGCCCGCGCGGCGAACCAGAGCATCGACCTGGCCTCCGACTACCGCGGCGTCTACGCCAAGCTCAACGACGAGCAGAAGGCCGCGGTCAACCTGAACTTCTACAAGGGCGACGACTGGGCGGATCGCGTTCAGGGCACCCTGAAGCGCCTGGGGACCAACAGCGCGGCCATCGGCAAGTACATCGACGTGGAATTCAGGGCCATCCGTTACTCCACCCAGGTGGCCAAGGCGATCTGGGGCCAGGACGTGGTGCGGGTCCAGTTCCAGATGGAGCGCCAAAACGTCATCCCCTTCGCCCAGCGGAACGATCCGGACGCCGAGCGGCCCAAGGTGCAGCTCACGCCCTCCGGCTGGCGCGGCCTCCAGGTCGCGAAGGGGCAGTCGGAGAAGGACTTCGCCGACACCTTTAAGCGTCTGTACAAGGAGCTGCACCCGTGAGCGCGCCCAGCAAGTCCCAGGCCAAGACCCAAGCCAAGAAGTCAACGGAGCCGCGCGCGACCGAGCCGCAGGCCCCTGAAGTGGTCACGGTCGGCGTGCTGTCGATCCTGCAGCGGCTGGGGAGGACCATCGTCGGTCTGGCGGTGCTGCTCTGGCGGATGCTGGGCACCTCGATCAAGCGCATCGCCGTGTTCTGCGAGAACTGGCTGCTGGATGGCAAGAAGGCCCCGCACGGCCTGGCCGTCACGCGCATCATGTTCGGAATCGCGGGCCTCGGCATCCTCGGCTCCAACTGGTCCACACGTCTGTACGCCTTTGGCCCCGGTTCGCTGTGGAACGGCCAGTGGGCGGCGCCGTCGAGCGACTTCCCGCAGATCTGGCTGTTCTCGATCTTCCGCACGGTCATGCCGAACGCCGCGGCGTACACGGCGATGTACCTGCTGGTGGCCGTGCTCGCCGTGATGTTCACGCTGGGTTGGCGCTTCAAGATCGTGCTGCCGATCTACTTTGTGCTCTGGGTCAGCCTCATCGAGGCCCAAGACCTCCTGGGCGATCAGGGCGACAACATGTATCGCATCGCCCTGATCCTGCTGTTCTTCGCGGATCCGTGCCAGCGCTGGGCGTTGGACGCGCGGCGCCGCCGCAAGGCGGCCGAGCGCGGCGGCTCGTGGTTGGTGCAGACGTGGCGCGGCCGGCCGCTCCTGGACAGCAAGCCCGAGTACCAGCGCCTCTTCCCCAACCGGTCGCTCGTGGCCCTCACGGCGCAGGTGTGCTTCGTCTACGCCTCCGGCGCGCTCTACAAGGCGGGCGGCGCCCCGTGGTCGGGCGGCGACGCGATCTACGATCCGCTGCACACGGTGCAGTTCGGCACGTGGCCGGCGCTCTCGGAGCTCGTGACGGCGTGGGGTCCGGCGGTGACCATCGCCGCGTGGGGCGCGATCATCCTGCAGATGTGCTTCCCCATGATGTTGCTGACCCACCCCACGCGCGTGGTGGCGCTGATCGGGATCATGGGCTTCCACCTCGGCATCGCCCTGCTCATGGGCCTGCCGTGGTTCTCGCTGACCATGATCGCCATCGACTTCGTGTTCATCACGGAAAAGACCTGGACCAAGGCCATCTCGACCGTTCGAGGCGCCTGGTCCGGGGCGGCGAGAGCCGCTTAGCCGGAACCCCTCCCGGCACCCTCGGAGCGCGCTCCCCAAGGCGCTCCGGCAACCCCCCCTGAGGGGACGGACGGCCCCCGCCCTCAAAGGTCCCGGGCCGGTTAGTGTCTTCACTTGCCCGACGGCGCGTGGCCGGGCGGGGTGCCCGGCGCCCCGTGGGTGCTGGGCTGGCGCTGGTCCCGGCGCCGGGGAAAGGTCAGCGCACGCCGCGCAGCAGGCGACCCACCACCACGGCCACCACGAGGGCCAGGACGGCGGCGATGCCGGCCGTGAGGCCAACGCCTGTGTCGAAGGCGTGGGCCGCGGAGGCGAGGAGCTGGGAGCCGGCGTCCCCGCCCAGCTGACCCGCGACGTCGTGCGCCCCGGCCAGGGTCTCGCTCGCCGTGCCGGACTGCTCGGCCGACAGGCCGGCAGGGAGCTTGAGGTGGCCGGCGAAGAAGGCGTTGAGCAGGCCGCCGAGGACGGCCGTGCCCATGACTGAGCCGACCTCGTAGGCCGTCTCCGAGATGGCGGAGGCGGCGCCGGCCTTGGCGGCCGGGACGGCGGAGAGCGCGAGGTCGTTTGACACGGTCTCGGAGAAGCCAACGCCGAGCCCCAGGAGCACAAACGAGGCCATGACGACCCACAGCTCGCCCGTGTGGCCGAGGAGGGCTAGGAGTCCGTAGGCGGCGACGTTCACGAGCACGCCCGTGACCATGAGCTGCACGCGGCCGAAGCGGCGCGCGAAGGGCACCACGGCCAGACCCGAGGCGAACATGACCACGAGGCCCGGGAGCATGAAGGTGGCGGCGTCGGCGGGGGAGAGGCCGGCCACGAGCTGCAGGTGCTGGGCCAGGAAGTACATGAAGCCCACGAGGCTAAACAGGCTCAGCATGTTCACGAGCAGCGGGCCGGAGAACTGCTTGCGCTTGAACAGGCGCACGTCCAGCATCGGCTTCTCGCGGGCCAGCTGGCGGCGCACAAAGAGGTAGCCGAGCGCGGCGCCGACGACGATCGCGGTGACCCACACGAACCACGGCTCGCCCGTGGAGGCTGACTTGATGCCGAAGGTGATGGGCAGCAGCGAGCCCACGATGAGGACGATCGAGATCGGGTCCATGGGACCCGGGTTCGGGTCCTTGGACTCGGGGATCAGGACGTGCGAGAGCGCCAGGAGCGGCAGCAGGATCGGCACGGAGATGAGGAAGACGGAGCCCCACCAGAAGTGCTCGAGCAGCCAGCCGCCCACGATCGGGCCGAGGGCCGCGCCGGCGGAGAACATGGAGGCCCACACGGCCACGGCGGTGGTGCGCTCGCGGGCGTCAACAAAGATGTTGCGGATGAGCGAGAGCGTGGCCGGCATGAGCATGGAGCCGAACACGGCCTGCAGGGCGCGCCACAGGATGAGGGCCTCGGCCGTGGGGGAGTAGGCGGCGGCCACGGAGACCGCGGCGAAGCCCACGGCGCCGATCAGCAGCACGCGGCGGCGGCCGATCCGGTCGCCGAGGTTGCCCATGGGGACCAGGAAGCCCGCGAGGATCAGCGGGTAGATGTCGATCATCCACAGCACCTGCGTGCCGTTCGCGCCGAGCGAGGAGGTGATGGAGGGGATCGCGAACGTCAGGACGTTGTTGTCGATCGAGACCAGCAGCACGGGCAGCATGAGTAGCGCGAGGGCAAGCCAGCGGCGCAGGGGCGAGCGCACCAGCTGGACCACGGGCG
>JALAHE010000213.1 GCA_022712075.1 Galactobacter sp. | reverse complement strand
CCGCGCGCCCGCCCCCGCCCCCCCCGCGCCCCCCCCCCGCCCCCCCCCCCCCCCCCCCCCCCCCGCCGCGCCCCGCCCCCCGCGCCCCCCCCCGCTGTCCCCCCCCCCCCCCCCCCCGGCGTTGGGGCCCCCCCGCGACGTCGTGCTGTGAGGGGAAAAAAGCGCTGTGAGGCCCGAATTCCTCGCCTCACAGCGCCGAACGCGCCTCAAAGCGGCCAGGGGCCGGCGCCGTCGTGAAGTGAAAACTGCACGACGGCGCCCGCCCCCTAGAGCGGGTGGCCCACCGCCCAGCGCGCCAGGGCGGCGTACGCCGCCTCGCGCACGGGGGCTGGCGAGAGGAAAACGTCGTGCAGGGCGCCGTCGAGCCGCTCGATCGTGACGGAGCGTCCGAGGCGCGTGGCGCGCTCGGCGATCTCGTCCACCACGAGCACCGAATCGGAGCTGGTCATGGCCGGTGCCCAGCGCGTGGAGAAGGTGGAGCGCGCCGAGAGCAGCGTGAGGATGGGGGCGTCGATGCTCAGCCGCGCTGCCACGGTGGCATGGCCGGCGAGGATCGCGCGCAGCCACCCCGGGCGCACCGGGAAGCCGCGCTCGGGGCGCCACGCCTCGTTGTAGTCCCACTCGCCCTCGAAGCGCGAGGAGACAGCGCGGGAGTAGAAGCCGAAGTCGACGTTGGGCAGGGTGGCCCGCGGGTCCATCCTGGCGCCGGCCTCGACGAGCGGCGCGAGCGCGTGGCGCCCGGCGCCGGAGGCCTGGAACTCGAGCCACGGGGCGTTCAGGACGAGCGCGTCGGCGCGCCCGGGGTGACGGTGCGCCCACAGGCTCAGGGTGAGGCCGCCCGTGGAGTGCCCCAGGAGCACGAGCTTGCGCCCCGCGTGCTCGGTGCGCATGGCGCGCAGCGCAGCCCCGATCTCGTCGTCGTAGCCGGCCAGATCCTCGATGTAGCCGGGGGTCTGGCCCTCGCGCAGGCTGCGGCCGTACTTGCGCAGATCCAGGGCAAAGAAGCGCGCGCCGAGGCCGGCGATCCTGTGGGCGAGCTCGGTCTGGAAGAAGTAGTCGGTCCAGCCGTGCACGTAGAGGACGTCGGCGCCCTCCCACGGTGCGTGCTGGCCGGAGGTGCGCTCGCCGAGGTAGCGCACGAGCGTGGCGCTCAGCTCGCCCTCCGCGTCCTGCCCGAGCGGGAGCGTCAACGCGGCGAAGTCGGGGCCGAGCAGGTCCTGGGTCCACCCAGCTGGAAGCCGATCGTTCATGTGCTCATTGTGCACCGGGGTCCGGCGTGGTTCCGGGGACCGGGCCGGAGTCGGAGGTGGGGTCGGGTTTCGGTCCCGGTCCCCGGTCCGGTTCCGGGGCGGCGGAGCGCAGGGACGGCAGATAGGCCACGGCCTCCTCGTGGCGCACGCCGGCGGCCTCCAGGAGGTCAACCGCGAGGGGGCGTAGCTGCATGATGAGGCCCGTGAGCTGCGGGTCGTCCCCGCCCAAGCGGTCCGGATCCAGGGCGGCGGCCGTGTTGACGAGCGTGTCCCGCGCCTTGGCGCGGAGCCGGTCCCGGGCCCCGGGCGAGGTTTCGGCGACCGACGCGCCCAGGAGCGCCACGCCGTCGGCCATGGCATCCAGGAGCTCGGAGAGCGACTCGCGCGCGGCCGGGTCAAGCGCCCCGTAGCTCATGAGCGACGCGGTGCGGCGGCACGTCATGCGGACGTTGCGGACCGCGAGGTCCGCCTGCCGGCTCAGCCTCCGCAGGCCGGCGACCTCGCCGCGATGCCGACGCGCAGTGGGCAGCAGGCGGGAGAGCTCCTCCGCTTCCGTGAGTTCGCGGGCCGAGAGATCCACGAGGCCCTGCGTCCCACGCGCCTCGACGAGCGTGTGCCAGGCCCGCTGGGCGTCGTCGGCCGCCACGGAGGTGCCGAGGTCCCGCAGGATCCCGGCCACGGAGCGCAGGAGTCGCGAGAGGTCCTTGGCCGGGGCGCGCCGCGGATCCCGCGGCCACAGGGCGATGAGCAGGAGGGCCACGACGCCGCCCACCACGGCGTCCAGCGAACGCGTGAACGGGCCGCCGGGCGGGGCGGGGAGCAGGACCACGAGCAGCGCCTGGAGCCCGAACTGCATCGAAAACACCACGCCGGGGTCGAGGAAGCGCGAGATGACGAGCGAGACGAAGACGACCACGGCCGCCTGCCACAGCCCGTGTCCCAGGCCCATGAGCATGAGGTCGCCCACGGCGATGCCGAGGGTGCAGCCCAGGGCCACCTCGAGCGTGCGGCGAACGTGGGAGGTGGAGGCGAAGTTGAGGGAGATGAGGGCGCTCGTCGCGGCAAAGAGCGGGCCGGGGTGGCCGAGCACCTCCTCGGCAAACCAATAGGAGAACACCGAACCGACGGTGGCCAGGACGATCTTCGGCAGCGAGACGCGCACCCGCCGCAGGCCCGCCCTCCAGCGTGAACTGAGGCGGTGTCCGGTGCGGGTCAGGGCCGGGGGCGTCATGGCCTCATCCTCGCACCGGGGCGTTAATCGTGGGTTTCCTGACCGTATCCCGGGTCGACGTGACGGGCCTCACTGGCGTGTCGGTCGCACAGTTCACCTCGTGTTCACCTTGTGCGGGGACTCGATTCACCCTGCCTGCTTAGCGTCACTGGTGCGGGTCGGGAACGGCGCGCCAGCCCGGGCACTCGAACGTGCGCGGCAGTGACCCGGGGACACTCCCCTTGATCAGCCTTGAAAGAGGAACCACTCGTGAAGCTCACCCGTATTGGCCAGGCGGCCGCTGTTCTTTCCATCGCGGCCCTTGGCCTGACCGCTTGCGGTGGCTCCAACAACCCGGGCGCCTCCAGCTCGGGCACCGCCGGTTCCGGCACCGGCTCCGCCTCGGGCTCCGCCAGCGCCTCGGAGGCCCCCCAGGTCACCGGCACGCTGACCGGTTCCGGCGCCTCCTCGCAGCAGTCGGCCATGGCCGCCTGGGCCGAGGGTGCCGACGGCATCAAGTCCGTGCAGTCCGGCCTGAAGGTGCAGTACTCCCCGGACGGCTCCGGCGCCGGCGTGAAGAAGCTCATCGCCGGCCAGGTGCAGTTCGCCGGCTCCGACGCCGCGCTGGATGCCGACGAGCAGAAGCAGGTCCAGACCTTCTGCGGCCCCGAGGGCGCCATGAACATCCCGGTGTACATCGCCCCGATCGCCGTCAGCTTCAAGCTCTCCGGCGTGGACAAGCTGAACCTGGATGCCTCCACCGTCGCCAAGATCTTCTCCAACAAGATCACCAAGTGGAACGACCCGGCCATCGCCGCCCTCAACGAGGGCGTGACCCTGCCGGACGCCAAGATCACCCCGATCCACCGCGCCGACGAGTCGGGCACCACCGACAACTTCACCGAGTACCTGCACTCCGCTGCGGCCTCCGACTGGTCCTGGGACCCGGCCAAGGCCTGGCCGTCCGACCTCTCCGGTGAGTCCGCCGCGAAGACCTCCGGTGTGGTCGGCCTCGCCGCCCAGACCGAGGGCTCCATCACCTACGCCGACCTGGCCGCCGCCACCAACCTGAGCCACGCCTCCATCAAGGTCGGCGAGGTCTTCCAGGAGCCCACCGAGGAGGCCGCCGCCAAGATCGTCGAGGCGTCCAAGCGCGTCGAGTCGACGAACAAGAACGACATGGCCGTCGAGATCGACTACTCGAACGCGCCGGCCGGCAGCTACCCCGTCACGATGGTCAGCTACCAGATCTTCTGCCAGACCTACAAGGACCAGAACACGGTCGACATGGTCAAGGCCTGGGGCACCTTCGTCTCCTCGCAGGCCGGCCAGACGGCCGCGCAGGACGAGGTTGGCTCGGCGCCGCTCGCCGCGACCATCTCCGACGAGGCCGCCAAGGCCATCGCGACCATCACGGTCGCCAAGTGATCCGAGCCTGAGCACCGGGGAGGGTGCGGCGAGAGTCGCCCCTCCCCGGTCTCGGGCCGGACGCGTTGGATCCCCCTCACCGATCCGTCCCCCCACTAAGCCTCAGGAGTCCTCGTGACCACCGTTACCGCACCCTCGCCGCTGACCGCGGGCGAGAAGGGCCGTGCCGGAGACAAGTTCTTCTCCGGTCTGACGTTCGCGGCAGGCGCCCTCATCCTCGTCGTCCTGCTGTTCGTGACGCTCTTCCTGGTCGTCAACGCCTACCCGGCCCTCGTGGCCAGCCCGGCCGAGCTGACGGGGGAGTCCTTCTTCAGCTACGTCTGGCCGCTCGTGCTGGGCACGCTGCTCGCCGCAGGCCTCGCGCTGCTGTTCGCCACGCCCGTCGCCATCGGCGTGGCCCTCTTCATCTCCCACGTGGCGCCGCGCAAGCTGGCCAAGCCCGTGGGTTACGTGATCGACCTGCTCGCCGCCATCCCCTCCGTCGTCTACGGCGCGTGGGGCATGCTCTTCCTGGCGCCGCTGCTGGTCCCGATCTACGACTGGCTGCACACCTACCTCGGGTGGATCCCGCTCTTCGGTGATCCCTCGGCCACGGGTCGCACCATCCTCACCGCCTCGATCGTGCTGGCCGTCATGGTCCTGCCGATCATCACGGCGCTCTCCCGCGAGATTTTCGTCCAGACGCCCAAGCTGCACGAGGAGGCCGCCCTGGCCCTCGGCGCCACGCGCTGGGAAATGATCAAGATGGCGGTGCTGCCCTTCGCCCGCCCCGGCGTGATCTCCGCGATCATGCTCGGCCTGGGCCGCGCGCTCGGCGAGACGATGGCCGTGGCCCTCGTGCTCTCCTCCGGCGCGCTGGGCTGGAACCTGCTCTCCGAGGGCAACAACACCATCCCCGCCGAGATCGCGGCGAACTTCCCCGAGGCCTCCGGCCTGCGCTACAACGAACTCATCGCCGCCGGCCTGGCCCTGTTTGTCATCACGCTCGTGGTGAACCTGGCCGCCCGCTGGATCGTGAACCGCCACAAGGAATTCTCGGGGGCCAACTGATGACCACGCAGAAGACACCACTGGAGGATTCCGTGTCCCAGCCGATCGCCGCCACCGCCACCGGGGACGCCCCGGCCGGTCCCGAGCGCAGGCACGGACGCTCCCGCCTGACCGCGGGCCAGCTGCCCAAGTGGACGCCGTACGCCGTCGGCGCGGGGGCCCTCGTGCTCTCCGCCGCCATCATGGCGCTCATCGGCTTCAACGTGGCCGGCTGGGTCATCATCGGTGCCATCGCCTACGTCGTGGGCATGTACGTGGTGACCCTCATCAAGGAGAACCGCCGCAAGGCCACCGACGGGCTGTGGCGCAACCTCATCATCGGCGCCTTCCTCATTGCGCTGGTGCCGCTCATCTCGGTGATGTGGACCGTCATCTCGAACGGCTGGCAGGGCATCACGCAGCCCGGCTTCTTCGCCTCGGACATGCAGGGCATCACCGGCAAGTACGACCGCGCGGCCGAGGCCGGTACCGGCCCGATCCTGGGCGGCATCGCCCACGCCCTCGTGGGAACGCTGCTCATCACGGCGGCCGCCACGATCATCTCGGTGCCGATCGGCCTGCTCGCCTCGATCTACCTCGTCGAGTACAGCAACGACAACGTGTTCTCGAAGGTCATCCGCTTCTTCGTGGATGTCATGACCGGCATCCCGTCCATCGTGGCCGGCCTCTTCGCGGCTGGCTTCATGCTCGCGGTGTTCAAGCTCTTCGGGGCGCCGCCAGGCGCGCAGACCATCGGCCTCTCGGCGGCGATCGCCCTCTCGGTGATCATGATTCCGATCGTGGTCCGCTCCACGGAGGAAATGCTCCGCGTGGTCCCGAACGAGCTGCGCGAGGCCTCTGCGGCCCTCGGTGTGCGCAAGTGGCGCACCACCCTCAAGGTGGTCCTGCCCACGGCCATCTCCGGCATCGCCTCGGGTGTCACGCTCGCCATCGCCCGCGTGGTCGGCGAGACCGCCCCGATCCTCGTGACCGCCGGCTTCACGGTGGCCACCAACTGGAACCTGGTCAAGGATTGGATGATGGCCCTGCCGGTCTACATCTACTACCAGCTGACCACGCCCACCGCGCCGCAGGCCCCGGAGCCGTCCATGATCCGCGCGTGGGGCGGTGCCCTGGTCCTGATCATCCTGGTGATGCTCCTGAACCTGCTCGCCCGCGCCGTCGCGAAGTGGCTCGCTCCCAAGACCGCCGGTCGCTGACCCCCTCACCTTTCACGAAAGAAGACAAGCCATGGCCAAGCGCATCGACGCCAATGACCTCAACGTTTACTACGGCAAGTTCCTTGCCGTGGAGGGCGTGAACATCAACATCGAGCCCCGCTCCGTGACGGCCTTCATCGGCCCGTCCGGCTGCGGCAAGACGACCTTCCTTCGCACGCTGAACCGCATGCACGAGGTGCTCCCGGGCGCCCACGTGAAGGGCAAGGTCCTCCTGGACGGCGACGACATCTACGGCCCGGGCGTTGACCCGGTGACGGTCCGCAGCCAGGTCGGCATGGTGTTCCAGCGCCCCAACCCGTTCCCCACGATGTCCATCAAGGAGAACGTCCTCGCCGGCTTCAAGCTCAACGGCAAGCGCCTCTCCAAGTCGGATGCCGACGCCATCGTGGAGAAGTCCCTGCGTGGCGCCAACCTCTGGAACGAGGTCAAGGACCGCCTGGACAAGCCGGGCTCCGGCCTCTCCGGCGGCCAGCAGCAGCGCCTGTGCATCGCCCGCACCATCGCGGTGGAGCCCTCCGTGATCCTCATGGACGAGCCCTGCTCCGCGCTGGACCCGATCTCCACGCTGGCCGTGGAGGACCTGATCAACGAGCTCAAGAACGAGTACACGGTCGTCATCGTCACGCACAACATGCAGCAGGCGGCCCGCGTCTCCGACAAGACCGCGTTCTTCAATATCGCCGGCACCGGCAAGCCCGGCAAGCTCATCGAGTACGCCGAGACCTCCACCATCTTCAACAACCCGGTGGAGCAGGCGACCGAGGACTACGTCTCCGGCCGCTTCGGGTGATCGGCTGACACGCTTCCCTGTGGCGCGCCCGTGCGGCGCGAGCAGGGCGGGGCCCCGGAGAGCGAACCGGGGGATTCTGAGGGGGATCAACGGCGGCGAGGCAGTAGCCTCGCCGCCGTTTCCGTGTGCCCGACGCCGCGTGGCCGCCAGCGTGGGCAAGGCGCCCGACGGCGCGTGGCCGGGTGGGGCGCCCGGCAGCGGTCCGCGCGCACGGCGGGTGGCACCTCCCGCGTACTTTCTTGTCCGCGTACTGACCAGTAGGTCCGCGAACGGCACCCCGGGAAGCAAAAAATCGGACCATGTGTCGAGCGCATGCTTGGGCCCACTTGCCTCGCGACACGGTCCGAAAACCCGTAGCAGGTAACACCGGGGCCGGACCGACTGGTCAGTACGCGGACAGGGGGAGCGATCAGCGCAGGAGCGGCGAGGCGGCCAGCATGAGCGTGCCCGCCAGGAGCGCGCACACGAGCGGCGTCACGAGCCAGAAGCAGAGGATGCGCCGTGCGGTGGCCCAGTTGACGGTGCTGTGCTGCTGGTTGATCCCGGCGCCTACGAGCGCGGCTGTGACGGCCTGAGTCGACGAGATCGGCAGCTTCAGGGCGTACGCGCCCACGAACAACAGCGTCGCCGAGACGGCGTTGGCGGCACCGGCCCGCAGGGGGTCCAGCGTGACGAGCCGCGTTGAGAGCGTGTGGGTGATGCGCCAGCCGCCGCCCATCACGCCCAACCCCAGGAGCAGTGCCGCGCACACCTCGAGCCAGATCACCGACGTGTCGGGCACGGCGAGGCCGGCGGCGGAGACGGTCACCACCGTCATGGCCACCGCGCGCTGCCCGTCTTGGACGCCGTGCGCCAGGGCCACCGCCGCGGCACCGATCGCTTGGGCTGACCGCCCGGCCTCGTTGATCTTGCGCGGGGGGCTGTGCCGCAGGAACCAGACGATCGGGATCACGAGCGCGTAGGCCAGCACGGGCGCCAACAGCGAGGTGACCACCAGCGGCAGGAGGACCTGGCGCAAGAGGAGGGCAGCGGCGTCGGCCGGGTGTTCAAGACCCACCGCGGCGGCGGCGAGCCCGGCGCCGGCCAGCCCCGCGAGCATCGCGTGTGTGGAGGAGGAGGGCTGCCCCTTCCACCAGGTGTACAGGCCCCAAGCTCCCGCTGCGAGTAGGCCGCAGAGCACCGTGACGAGGCCGGCCGGACCGTGAGGGACGGAGGACTGGAAGCGGTCGGCCAGGGTGGAGCCGAGGCTCGTGGAGAGGAAGGTGCCGGCCGCCGTGAAGAGCGCGACCATCACGATCGCCAGGCGCGGCGTGAGGGCCCGCGTGCGTACAGCGGAGGAGACGGCGTTGGAGGCGTCGTGGAAGCCGTTGAGGAAGGTCACGCCGGCCAGCACGGCCAGCGTGATGGTGAGCAGGAGGAAGTCCACCGGGTCAGGATTCCTTCACGAGCACGTGCCCCAGGTGATCGGAGAAGCCGAGCAGGGCGTCAGAAGCCCCCTGCAGATCGCGCGCAAGCACCTGCTGCGTCACGACCGTCGAGACCTTGGTTTCGCCCGCCTGGTCCAGCTGCCAGGCGCGCTGCGTCCGGCGGGCCCGGGAGGAGAGGCGCAGCAGATCGAGCCAGAGGTCCTCGAGGTCCTCGAGGCGCCCCAGGCCGGCGAGGGCCTTGCGGCTGAGGTCGGCCTGCCGGCCGAGGATTTCGAGCAGCTCGGTGACCCGATCCGTCCGGCGATCGGCGGCGTGCGGCAGGCTGGAGCCGGCGGATGCGACGAAGCCGATGGATCGGGCCAGGTGCTTGGAGAAGGTGTACAGATCCTCGCGCGGCAAGGGATTCACGAACGAGGTGCGCAGGTGGGTCAGGAGCGCGTAGTGCAGGTCCGTCGACTTCAGCTCGAGGGCCTCGAGCCGCTCGCGCAGGGCGCCCGCGCCGACCTCCTCGGCGGAGAAGAGCTCCGACGCGGTCGCGAGGGCCTCGCGCAACACATCGGCCAGCGAGGTCAGGAGGCTCAGGCTCCGGGTCTCACTGGGGAAAAAACGCAGGCTCACGATGACCTTTCCGACATGCGCGGTGGGGATGCGTGGCCAGTGTATCGATACCGGGTGAACCGGGAATTTGGCGCGTCTTTCTGAGGGTTTCGAATGTCCTGAGAAAGGAAGTTCACGCGACGCCGGACCGGGAGCGCCTCTCGGCGGAAGGCCGCTCTAGGCGGCGAAATGTGGAGCCCGGGGCTGCCGCAGCCCGACGTCGCCTCACCAGTGTGCTTCCCGCCGCGCTGGCGCGTCAATCCGGTGCGCTGTCCGCGTACTTACGCCGACCTCCCGGGGCCGGCGGCGGCGCGGAGACCCGCCGCCGCGCGGGACTAGCTGAGTTCGCCCTGGCGCCAGAGCGCCGCCGCGGCGTCAAGGTCGTCGGCCGTGCCGCCGAGCCGGTGGGCCGCCCGCGTGAGCGCCGAGCCGCGGTTCGGGTCGGCCAGATCGGCGGCGTCGGCGTGGGCGGTCTCGCCGAGCGCCACGACGCGGCAGAAGGCTGCGGCCCGATGCAACGCCACGTCATAGTCGCCCGTGAAGGCGCCGGCCAGGATGGCCGTGGTCATGTCGACGAGCTCCTGCGGCCCGGGCGGCTCGGCCACGCCGGCGATCGCCTGGTGAACCGGCGCCTGGGCGCGGCCGTCGCGGAAGTACGCAGCCAGGCGCGCCGGATCCTGCAGCACGGTCCGGCGCAGCGCGTAGAGCCGCCAAAGCGTGCCGGGCAGGGTCTGGGCCGGGGAAGCGGACCACAGCTCGGCGACCTCCTCGAGGCCCTCCGCGTCCGCGAGGCGGATGAGCTTTTCGAGCACCACCGGATCCTCGTTGGCGCGGCCGCGGTTCACGAGCGCGCCGGCGGTCACGTGCGCGGCCTCCGAGAGGCGCGCGGGATCGGCGCCGCCCTCGTAGCGATCGATCATGTCGGACGTGAAGAGGGTGGGGCGGTGGTACTGGCGCCGGGTTCCTGAAGACATCGCCACCGAGGGTACAGCGCGCGGCTGGGTGCGTTCCTGGGTGGGGACGTATTTCTCCGAGGGCACAGGGAGCTGGTCCGAACACCGGTGGTTTCCGGTGCCGCCGCCGGACCGACTGGTCAGTACGCGGACAGGGAGCAAACGCACGACGGCGGGCGGGGCGCCTGGAGCGGGAGGGCACCCCCGGGTGCCCTCCCGCCTCCTCAAGCGGACGCGTCGTCGGGCACTGGAAGGACGGGGGAGCCGGCCGCCCACCACGTGGCCAGGCTGGCCGTGACGGACTGGCCGAGGAAGATGCCGACGAGGACCACGAGCTGGAACGCCGCCGCCTCGAGGGGCGAGGCACCGCCGAAGAGCGCGCCGACGAAGGCGCCAGGCAGGGTCACGAGGCCCGTGGATTTCGTCTGGTCGAGGTTGGGGATGAGCGACTCGCGGATGGCCTCGCGGCGCAGCTCGGCCGTGGATTGCGCCGGCGTGGCGCCGAGGGCGAGCCAGGCCTCGACCTCGCCGCGGCGGTCGCGCAGGAGCGAGGCGAGGCGGCGCAGGGAGAGGGTGGAGGCGGTCATGGCGTTGCCGATGAGGATGCCGGAGATCGCGACGAGCTCCTGCGAGCTGCGTTCCACGAGCCCCAGGCCCACGATCGAGCCGACGGAGACGAGCGCCCCGGCGCTGATGCCCAGCAGGGCGGCGGCCCGTCCCCGGGGGAGGTCGGCGGCGCGGCCGGCGCCCGTGAAGCCCGCCGTGACGAGCATGAGGAGCAGGAAGGCGGCGAGGGCCCACCACCACTCGAGCACGCCGCGCAGGAGCAGGGCCACGATCGCGAGCTGGACGGCGGCGCGGGCCACCGCGATCCACGGGAGCGCGCCGAGCCCCACGCGCTGGGTGCGCAGGACGATGACGCCGGTCGCCACGAGCGCGGCGAGGCCCGCGGCGAAGAGGAGCCAGTGGCTGAGCTCCGGCACAGGCTACGCCGCCGTGGCGAGGGTGGCGCCGAGCTTCTCGGCGGCGCTCTTGACGGTCTCCGCGTCCTTGGCGGCGCCGATCGTGGCCCAGTTGTTGCCGTAGATCGTGGTGGTCGCGGTGACGTCCTTGCCGTCGCGCGCCGCCGCCTGGTTCACGAGCTGCGCGAGCGCCGCGGGGTCGTGGAAGACCACGATGTTCAGCGACGTGAAGTCCGGGTTCTGGCACGTGCTCATGCTGACCTTCTCCGTCTGCTGCACGAGCTTGACGTCCTTGCACGTGACCCCGGCCTGCTCCATCGCGGCGGCCAGCTCGGCCGAGGTGGAGAACGTGGTGCTTCCCACCTGGACCTTGGGGTTGCCGGAGCACGCGGTCAGGGCGAGCGTCAGCGCCGCCGCGCAGGCGAGCGGGGCGAGGACACGGG
>JALAHE010000212.1 GCA_022712075.1 Galactobacter sp. | reverse complement strand
CACCCCCCCCCCCCCGCCCCCCCCCCCCGGCGGCCCCCCCCCCCCCACCTGGGGGGGGCGGCGCCGCTCGCCTGTCCCGCTCGTGGCGAGTGCCCGACGGCGGGTGGCAGCGTCGGCGGGCGACTCGAGAACCACGGGTGGAGACGAATCGCACCCATGTCCACCCGTGGGTGGTCCCAGGGGCACCGCGCCCAGGGGCACACTGCAGGCATGCCCACGGCCCTATCGCTCCTCTCCCTCCTCCCTGTCGCTGTGGTGCTCGCCGCGCTCATGCGCCGCTTGCTGGCGGGCCGCGTGGGGTGGGCGCGGGCCGTGTCCGTCGCGTTGGTGGGCCTGCTGGCGGCGGTCCCGGCCATCACCGCGTTCGCCGAGGCGCTGGACTTCACCCGCGACGGCCGCATCCTCGTTTCGGGTTGGTTGCTCGCGGCCATGCTGGCGCTGGCCCTCGCCTGGTGGATTGTGCTGTGCACCGCCGTCCTCGTACTGCTCGAGGCACTCCTCCCCACCGGATCTCTGCCGCCGTTGTGGCGCTGGCCGGCCGCCCTGCTCGGCTCGCTTCGCCGCGGTCGGCGCTACGCACGCCTGGCCTGGATCGTCAGCACAACGGGTCTGGGTGAGGCGTTGCGACGAGGCCCGGGTTCAGGACGCTTCGACGCCGCGCTGACCACGGCTCTCGAACGCTCGGGCGTGACCTTCATCAAGCTCGGGCAGCTCCTCGCCACCCGGCGCGATCTGGTGCCGTCGTCCACGGCCTCGGCACTCGCCCGATTGCAGGCAAACGTGGCGCCCGAAGCGGCCGCGACCGTCGAAGCCGAGCTACGGGCGGCGTGGGGAGCTAACCCCGACTCCGTGCTCGCCTCGTGGGAGCGGAAGCCGCTCGGCTCAGCGTCCATCGGCCAGGCCCATGGCGCCGTGCTCGTCGACGGCACCAGCGCTGTCCTCAAGATCCGCCGTCCGGGTGCGTCCGAATCCGTACGCGTCGACGGTGACATTGCTGTTCGCTTCGCTGCCTCCGCTCAGCGGCGCTTCGACTGGGCCGGCGACCTGGGCCTCCTCGAACTCACACGCGGGCTCGTCGGTGTCCTTCACGAGGAGCTGGACTACCGCATCGAGGCGAGAAACACCGAGGCCGCTCGCACCCTGGCCACCTCGCACCCCGAGCTCGTCATCCCCGCTGTCTTCCCGGCGCTCGGCGACGCGTCGGTGCTGGTACTCGAGCGGCTTCGAGGCAACCCACTGACCGCGCTCGATGAGGAGACGCTCGCTCGCTTGAGGCGCCCCGTCGACCAAAAAGCCGCCGCCGGGCGGGCCCCTGACGCCGCTCCCGATGCGCCCTGGCCGGCGGCACTGGGCAAACGCCTCGCGTCTTCGCTCTTCTCGTGGCTCCTGGAGGGGATCCTCGTTGAGGGTTTCTTCCACGCGGATCTGCATCCCGGCAACCTGCTCCTTCTCGAGGACGACCGGCTCGGCATCCTTGACTTCGGAGCAGTCGGGATCATCGACCAGGAGGGGCGCACGCTACTCGCCGCGTTGCTTGCCGCCGTTCTCGAGGACAACAACGTCGCAGCGTCAGCGGCTCTCGACATGGCCTTTGGCCTGCCAGTAGGCACGGACCGGGCGGCCCTGCGCCGCGACCTGGGCCGTGTCATGACCCGCCTGAGGCACACCTCGGGCACGGGAGCGGAGTTGTTCGCTGGGCTCCTCGAGCTACTGCGCGAGTACCGGCTGCGCGTGCCGGGAGACGTGGCCGGAGCGTTCCGCACGCTCGCGAGCGTCGAGGAGTCCCTCGTCCGACTCGATCCCGACTTCCGTCTCCTCGACGCCGCTCGCGTTCGAGTTTCCGGGCTGCGCCGGCGCATCGCGGATCCCGAACGTCTGTCGGCTCAGGCTGCACCCGAGGCCCTCGTCGCGCTCAGCGTCGCGCGGCGCTGGCCCGCACGGATCGAGTCGCTGGGTGCCGTGCTCGAGACCGGCCGGGTTCTCGGTCCAACGGGATGCAAGGACGCGAGCGGTCAGTGGAAACCGTCCGCCGCCACCGGTTCCGTCCCCGCTGCCGGCGACCACGCGGCGTCGGGCAAGCGGCCCACTTCGCTCCTGGGCGTGGGCCTGCGCCGCGTCGCGGACGATGCGCTGAGCGCGTTCTTTTCCGCCGTGTGCCTGGTGCTGGCCGTGGTGCTCGCCATGACGCCAGGCGGAGGACACGTCACCGCGCAGCTCGGCGGAAACCAGGTATACGCCGCGGCCCTCGGCCTCGTGTCCGCGGTGTTGGGTCTGAGGGTGCTCCTGGGCGTGTTCGCGCGCCGGGTGTAGCGTGGAGCGCATGCAGACGATCCAGCGATTTAGTCGCCCTCGGCCGGTCACCGGCCCGGGGCCGCACGCGCGCGTCTGATTCCCGGGTCCTCTAGATGCCGGTCGAGGGAGTTGCTCCCCACCGACATCGAGAACCTAAGGACCCACCATGCACCTCTCCCCCGCCCAGCTCTCGGCCGCGCTCAGCCTGCGTGACCTCAGCGACCCGGCCGACGGCCCCCACGCCATGCAAGCCCTCCTGGCCGAGGTGGTGCAATCGCTCTGCTCCGGCTGGGTCATCCCGGCCGCCTGGCATCGCACCCCGGCCCTCGTGAGCGTCGAGGACAACTACGACCGCCTCGGCTTCAGCGCCGACGACGTCACGCGGGATCGGCGCTACTCCCGGTACGCCTCCGACACCGTCATGCTGCGCAGCCACACGAGCGCCGGGATTCCCCCGCTCCTGCGCGGCCTCGACACCGATCGCTGGCCGGATGCCCTTCACGTCCTTCCGGGGCTGGCCTACCGCCGCGACGGCATCGACCGCACGCATGTGGGCGAACCTCACCAGGTTGACCTGTGGCGGATCGGTCCCCGCGCCAAGCTCGACGCAGCGGGCCTGGGAACCGCAGACCGCGGCAGCGACGGCTCGATGGACGCCATGGTTGCCTCCGTCGTCAACGCGGTGCTTCCGGGCGCCAGGTGGCGCACCGTCGCCTCGGCCCACCCGTACACGCAGGGCGGGCGTCAGGTCGACGTCTGGGTGGACGGATCCTGGCTCGAGCTGGCCGAGTGCGGGCCCGTGGCACCGCGGCTCCTGGCGCAGGCCGGGCTCTCCCCGAACGCGTACGGAGGACTAGCGCTCGGCATGGGCCTGGACCGCGCGCTCATGCTGCGCAAGGGCATCGACGACATCCGGCTCCTGCGATCGAGCGACGAGCGGATCTCCTCGCAGATGCTCGATCTCACGCGGTACCGCCCCGTCTCGCACCAGCCCGCCGTGACCCGCGATCTCTCGGTCGTGATCGATGCCTCCACCATCGACGAGGCGATCGGCGATGCCGTCCGCGAGGCGCTCGGGGAGCGGTCCGGGGACCTCGAGTCCGTCGCAATCCTGGCCCGCACCGAGGCGTCCGACCTTCCGGCCGCCGCCGTGGAGCGGCTCCGGCTGCGCGTGGGGCAGGTCAACGCGCTCGTGCGGGTGGTGATCCGCCCGCTCGAACGCACACTCACGTCGGTCGAGGCCAACGCCCTGCGCGACGACGTGTACCTCGCGATCCACGCCGGTCCCGTCAAGGAGCTCATCGCCTGACGCGGACGCGGCGCCAGTCGGCGGCGTATGTCAGGATGTCCCCACGCAATCGCAACAGTGTTGGGGGAACATCGTGCATCGCTTGCATCCGCTCAGGCCCGCCGTCGTCGCGGCGCTGGTGGCGTCGTCCGTAGGGCTCGCCGCCTGCAGCTCGGGGGGGTCTGCCCGGCGTGCCCGGTGCCGACGGCACCCCGAGCGGCGGCACGGGGCGGACGGTCACGGCGACCGAATCGTTCCTCACTCCGGCGCCCACGGACGGTTCGCCCACCGCAACGCATGAGCCGACGGAGACGGGCGAGCCGCCGGCGCCGTCGACGTCGTGGTCCTGGTCCCCCAGCACGCCAGCCTAGCGGGCGGCCCAGGACTTTGCCGAGAAGGTCGCGGCGGCCGGGCAGTTCTGCACCGTGAATGAGCTCAAGCCGATCGGCCCGGACGCCGGAGTCATCAGGTGCAGGGACACGTACACGGGAAGCGGGCCCGGGCTCGCCGAGCCCCTTCCGTGGGAAACCAATAGGCAACTGGAGCGCAGCTACTCCCCCGTGCTTCGCTCGGTCAACGCAAGGACGGGCGAGTTCATTCAGCTCACGATCGGCATCGGCGACTACGCGAACGCGCAGACGGGCACCTGGGCCGGAGACACGGACGTGGCCAAGCACGAGGTCCTCGCGCCGGCCGAGGACCTCGTGCTGTCGGTGTACCAGGACGGATTCGAGGCGAAGCCGGAGGGGCTTCCGAAAACCAGCCCGGGGAACCTCACTGCCGACGGGACGCCACCCATCGAGGGCGTGCGCGATCACGCGAACCCCGTGAGCGACGCCCTCACCCAGCTGCAGGGCGCCTTTGCCTCCGAGGCCGCGGGCTGGGCGGATCCCAGGACGCCGCTGACCAAGGTGCGCTACGAGGTGCGCCCGAACTCCGAGCTGCGTGTGACCGCGAAGGCCTTCTACGTCGTCACCACGTCGAGCGACATTCTGTACGAGGGCGGCACGAATACCGGAGCCGCGGGGGAACAGTTCGGCGAAAGCCCCATGGGGCTGATCATCGGCAAGAACTGGGTGATCGGTGGCCCCGATGTGGAGGGGCTCGAGCGGACCGCCAAGCGCTACGGCTTCCGCTTCGAGGAGACCCGCTGAGCCCCTGCTAGGCCTCGGCTACCTCCCGACGCTTGCCTCTTCGAGGCCGGCTGCTGCCGCGGGGGACGCGGCGGACTCCGGTGCCTGCTTCGGGTGCCGGGCCTCCAGGCCGGCACCCTCGACGTCCACGTTCGGCAGGATCTTGTCGAGCCAGCGCGGCAGCCACCAGGCGCTCTTGCCGAGGATGGTCATGAACGCGGGGATGATGACGAGGCGCACCACGAAGGCGTCGGCCAGCACGCCGAAGGCGAGGGCGAAGCCGATGGGGCGAACCATCGACATGTGCGAGAACAGGAAGCCGCCGAACACCGAGATCATGATGATGGCGGCGGCGATGACCACCGAGCGACCGGCCCGCACGCCCTGCACCACGGCGGCTCGCGCCTCGGTGCCGTGGGCGTAGGCCTCGCGCATGCCTGAACCGAGGAAGAGCATGTAGTCCATGGCGAGGCCGAACAGGATGCCGAGCATGATGGTCGGCAGGAAGCTCAGGATCGGGCCCGGGGTGCCGAGACCAAGGAACTCCCCGAACCAGCCCCACTGGAAGATCGCCACGACGCCGCCCAACGCCGCGGCGTAGGACAGGACGAAGCCAAGCGTCGCGATGAGCGGCACGAGCAGCGAGCGGAACACGAGCACCAGGATCAGGAACGAGAGGCCGATGACCACGCCGAGGTAGGCGGGCAGGGTCGAGACGATCTTGGCCGACATGTCGATGTTGGCGGCGGCCATACCCGCCACGCCGATCGTGTACTCACCCTCGAGCGGCGAGGCGTCGCGCAGGGCGTGCACGAGCTCCTCCGTCGACTCGGCCGACGGGCCCTCGGACGGGATGACCTGGAAGACGACGGCGCTCTTGTCCTCGGCCGTCGCGGCCGGTGCCACGGCGGTGACGTTGTCCATGCCCTTGAGTGCGCGGGCGATGTGCAGCTGCGCCTGGGTGACCCCAGCGTCGTCGAGCCCCTCGGGGAGGTCCGCCAGGACCACCAGCGGGCTGTTCTGGCCCGCCCCGAACTTCTCGGCGAGCGTCGTGTAGGCCTGGTAGGCCGAGGAATCGTGGGACTCGCTGCCGTTGTCAGGCAGGCCCGTGCGCAGGTCGGTGACGGGCAGGGCGCAGATGCCGAGCACCACCACACCGGCGACGACGGCGAGGGCCGCCTTCCAGCGCGGCAGCACCTTGATCGCGGCGGCCTCCTCGGCGTGATGTTCCTCGGCGGAGACGGCGGGCGTCGCGGCGTGGGCCGCGGCGCGCTCGGACTTGCGCAGGACGCGCTCCTTGGCCATGCCCAGCAGGGCCGGGGTGAGCGTCACGGCCATGAGGACGGCGATCAACACGCAGACGGCGGCGGAGGTGCCCATGAGGCCCAAGAACGGCAGGCCGGTGATGTTCAGGCCCAGGAGGGCCACGATGACGGTGGCGCCGGCGAAGACGACGGCGTTGCCGGAGGTGCCGGTCGCGAGGCCCACGGATTCGATCACCCCGTGGCCCTGGCGCAGCTGGCGGCGATGGCGGTTCACGATGAAGAGCGAGTAGTCGATGCCCACGGCCAGGCCAAGCATGAGGCCGAGCATGGGGGTCACGGAGGCAACCTCAAGGAAGGAGCCGAGCGCCACGGTGATCATCATGCCGACGCCCACGCCCAGGAGGGCGGTCAGGATCGGCAGGCCGGCCGCGAGCAGGGTGCCGAGCATGATGATCAGGACTATCGCGGCGATGACGAGGCCGATCACCTCGCCCGGGCCCATGAGCTTTGACGCGTCCGCCGAGGCGCCGGCGGAGAGCTTGAACTCGACGCCGTCCACCGGGTGGCCCTGGAAGACGTCGTCGATGCCGTTCTGCGCGGCGGCGGGGGCCGTGCCGGTGCTCGTGGTGAAGGTGACCGTCACGATGGCCGTGCTGCCGTCGTCCGAGACGAGCTTGATGCCCTTGGCGAGATCCATGAGCTCGGAGCCCTGGTCCAGCTGCTGCTGCTTGGCCTGGATCTCGCGCTCACCGGCGTCCAGCTTCTCGTGGCTGTCCTGGAGCTTCTCGTCGGCGGCGTCCAGCTTGGCCTGCTGTGCATCGAGCTGCGGCTTGGCGGCGGCGTAGGCGGCGGCGCCGGCGGCCTGCGCCTGCTTGCGGGCGGCGTCGAGCTGGGCCTGGCCCGCCTCAGCCTGGCTCGCGCCCGCCTTCAGCTGTTCGCGACCCTCCTGGATCTCGGCCTTGGCGGCGTCCAGCTGCTTCTGCCCGTCGGCGAGGTGCTTGGCCTGGTCGGCGCGCTCCTGCTCGGTGGCGAAGGGGCTCACGACGTCGGAGACCATCTCGACCTTCTTGGCCGAGGCGATGTTCTCCTCGATGCCCGCCTTCTGCGCGTCGGTGAAGGCCTTGCCGTCCGACGTCGAGGCGACCATCTGCACCGAGTCGGTGCCGCCCTCGCGCTCCGAGGAGGCCATGACCTCCTGCAGGCGATCGGCGACCTGGGTCGTCTCGGTCTGCCCCACGTCCAGGTTTTCGGAGAGGTTCACCCCCACGGCCCCCACCACGGCGGCGAGCGCCACGAGGAGCGCGAGCCAGAGGGCCAGGACGGTCTTGGCCCGGCGAGCGGACCACTTTCCGAGTCGGTACAGGAGTTCAGCCACTGCGATTCCTTGCGGTAGGGAGGGCCGGCGCGGGCGCGGGAACGGCGCTTTTGCGACGGGGTGCCAAGAATAATCATGACACCCCGTCGTAAAATGGATGGTGGCGAGAGAACGTAACGCTCGTCACATGAGCTGTAGCCGAGGAGCCCCGTGCCCAAGATCCGTGCGAGCAATCTGAGCGCCCACAAGGCGCTCGTGCGCACCCAACTGCTCGACGCCTTCGAGGAGCTCCTCCTCGCGCAGAGCTACGAGGAGGTCTCCATCGCTGCGGTGGCCGCCCGGGCGGGGGTGGCCCGCAACACGGTGTACAACTACGCGAGCGACAAGTCGGAGCTGCTCACTGCCGCGGCCCAGCGCCACATCGGGCGCCTCCTCGTACCGCTGCAGCAGGCCTCGCAGGTTGAGGAACCGGCCGCCCGCCTCCGCGGGATGCTCGAGGTCGCGATGTCCAGCTTCCTCGACTCCCCCATCAGCCCCACGGTGTTCAAAGCCCTCATGCATCACGGCACGGAGGCTGATCTCGATGTCGCCGCACAGGGCTCTCAGGAGCTGATCCCCTTCCTCATGGAGGCGATCGACGACGGCGTGCAGGCCGGCATCTTCCGTACCTTCGCCGACGCGGCCTTCCTCTTCGATCTCATCGCTGGCGTCCTCGTCACCGCCGTCGAGACCGTCCTCGAGTCCCCCGAGACCGGCGCCGCGCGCATCTCCGAGGCGATCGACTTCGTCATGGGCGCGCTCCGGGCCTAGCTCTCCCCCACCCGGCGGAGGAAGGCACGAGGCCGACAAGGCTGCGCAGCCGCAACGGCGTGCACCCGGACCTCACGCGGGCGAGCTGCGGCGCGCTTCAGAGCTTGAGGGGTCGGGGCGGAAGTGTTTCTCGCGTCGGTTCGTGAGGTGCCCCACCGGGGCGCGCAACTCCGTTGCCCCTCCGACCTCACTCCACTCGCTTCCAGTGCGGCGCGGCCGGGCTTGCATCGAGGCTCGCCGCCCGCGTTGCTTCGCTCAACTTCGACCCCTCCGCGGCCCAGGCACAAACGGGGCACCGGCACCTACGCCGCGCCAGCCCCGATGCCCGGCAACAGTGATTCCCGCGCGAACCCCACTCGCGGCATCCGCACGCGATGTCGCTCACGGAATGCGAGGTCCTCTCCCAGCACGGGCTCCACCTTGAGCCGACCGCGGTCGATCTCGTGATGGTGGAAGGAGCAGAGCAGGATGCCGTTCCCCACATCCGTCTTGCCACCCCGATTCCAGGGCACCACATGGTGCACCTCGCACCACTTCGCTGGGATGTCACACCCCGGCGCTCTGCAGTGCCGGTCCCGCGCGGCCAAGACCTTGCGCTGGTCTTTGCTGAAGACGCGCCTGGCCCGCCCGAGTTTCAGCGGAACCCCTTGGGGATCTTGAAGCAGCACTTGGATGGATGCGTCGCACATCAGGTGAGCGAGCGCCGAGAACGGGACCGGAATCCCCTCTTGACCGATCCTCGCGAAGCGCAGGTCGATCAGCGCCTCGGCATCTGGAATGCCGTTCGGATCCAGTGGTAGCTCGTCGACGCCCCGTGGCCACCAGCCGCACTCGGCCCCGCGCGCTTGGGCGGAGATTCCCAGACCAGCTAGTTCAGGAACGCCGTGCGACTCGTGCGCCAAGGGAGAGCCAGGCGACCCAGGCGACCCAGGCGACCCAGGCTGCCAGTGTCGCCCTTGCCCTCCGGGCACTCCAGCCGCTCCAGCCTGCCACTGCCGCCCGCCCACTCCCGGCGCTCCAGGCACTCCGGGCACTCCGGCAGCTCCGGACTCTCCGGCACCAGCACCCTCCGATTCGTCGGCGGCGCACTCACGCAGATGGGCGTCCAGCGCCTGCATCGTGGCCGTGATCAGCAGCGTCGGCGCGCCACCGGCGGCCTGCGGCGCCTCGTCCGAGGCGGCATGAGACCAGCAGACCTGCGCCAGAGCGTCGAACGACTTCTGCGCTCGGCTGCGTCCGTCCTTGGACACGCGGACGCCCGCACGTGCACCGCCGTGGGTGCGCTCGCGGTCGGGCCCGCCTCCGGGTCCCACAGCCGTCGACTCACTGCCGGGCATCGCAGGGTCGGCCGTGCGCGGGGAGAGGTAGGCGTCGATCACCGTCAGGATGGCCTGCCCCTCCACCTCGGGGGCGTAGCCGGCAATCTTGAATCCGCCACCGTCCGCAGGCGTCAACGTGAGGCTCCGTGCGCGATGCTGTGCCGCGTGATTGAGCTCGGCCTTGCGCGGCTCGAGGATGTCTCCCCACCCCTTGGCCTGCTGCTTGACGTTCTTCAACGACGGCCGACCGCCAGCCGCCGGCGTCCCCGCTCCCTGAAACACTGCCCCGCGCTGCGGTGCACCGCGCCGCCCAAAGACACCCGCCCCTAGACCGCCAAGCCAGTCCGGTCCAGGAACGCCTCGAGGATCGCCGGCGGGGATCCCCACTCCGGAGACCCCAGGCATGCCGGGCACGCCGGGCACGCCGGGCACGCCGGGCACGCCCCGAGGATCAACCCCGGGCACGCCCGCCCCGATTCCACCGAGGCCACCACCGGGGGCGCCCTCGCGGTCAGCACCGGCTTCCGCCCCGAGGACGGGTCCCGGCAGCCCGCCGAGCGCAGCGTCTCCCAGCTCGTCGATGCTCCGCGGCGGCACCACGGGCCAATAGCCGAGACCCACACCGCTTCCCGGCGCAGCCTCGTCACCGCCCCCGTGCCTTTCGGGGGCCAGCCATGCGTTTCCAGCCCCGGGATCGCCCATTCCGGCGTCACCCGCGGGCCCGCCGGCGCGCTGCAATCGCCAGAATCCGTCGTCGACTCCCCCGGCCGAACCAAACGATCCCTCAGCGGCCGCGACGCCCTCGGGAGACTCCCCCGCATGCGCGGCGCCCCCGGCGGCCACCCCGTTCGACGTGAAGCCTCCGGCCCCGCCGGCCCCGACCGCTGCCCGCGGATCCGCCGCGAGCGGCCGAGCAAACAAGTTCACGCGCCCGGCCGTGGCGTTGGCTACCAGCGTGGCTTCGGCGGCAAGCGTGCCGCCCGGGATGGACTCCGTGGAGACCTCATCCAGGGCGTCCCGGATGGTCTTGGCCGTGTCGAGGCTCAGCTCGCCGCGCCGGAGCGCCTCGGCCAGGGCCGGACGCCGCGAAACCCACGATCCGGTGGGCGTATGCGTGTCTGCGGCGAGATCCAGGCACGACTTGGCCTGGTAATACCCGGTGCCGAAGACGTCCGCCACGAGGCCGCGCGTCCCGCCGTAGCCCAGGCGACTGCAGAGCGACTCAGCGCGCGTGTACTTATCGCTGCGCCGCTCGACCGCGCCAGCCGCGAAAACCTTGAGTGCATCCACGACCCGGGCGGCCTCGGCCGCCGCCTGCAGGCCCTGGACGACGTCCTCTTCCGGGGCCCCGTCCCAGGCCTCCGGGCCCACCTCAAGCACGAAGCGCAGCAGGGTTGTCGCATTGCGGATCGCCTCCACGTCCAACACCACAACCACCCCCGAACCGCTCCGCAGGCACTCGATGATTCGCGGGGTCCCCCTCCCCGCCTGACCCTCATTATTCTCCCAGAACCGTGGCCCAAGATCCACGGTTTTCCGGGCCACAACGGGCATTTCTCGAATATACTTTCGAACCGTTTCCCTCACAGTTCGAAGCCATCCACAACTGGGCCT
>JALAHE010000211.1 GCA_022712075.1 Galactobacter sp. | reverse complement strand
GTGCTGTGCCCGCGATGCTCCCACGAGACCGGACCGGACCCGGGCCGCAACCGTGTGCCCGGGTGCCTCCACGCCCCTGCACGATTTCGGACAAACTCAGCGATTTCGGCGCCGCTTTTGACCGAAATCGCCGCGTGCTCCAGCCGAGGGCCCGTGTACTCACCGAAAGCGGCGGACATTGCCCCGCTCGTCGCGTACCGCCGGCGGCACCCCGTTCGCGGACAGAGCCCTGCGGAGTGCGTGCGGGTTCGAGATGTCGGCCCAGCTCAGGCGAAAGACCCGGAATCCCGCCCGCCGCAACGCTTCCTCGCGTTCCTTTTCGGCCCTGCGAACCGCGCCCTCGTTGCCCGCGTACTTTCCTTGCCCGTCGAATTCGCCCAAGAGCGCCAAGGACCGCCACGCGTAGTCGGGTCTGAAGCGGTGCCCATCCGCTGTCACGACAAGCTGGAGCTCGGGCGGCTCGAACGCCAACCGAATCATGCGCACGCGGGCCAGCGTCTCTCCGGCACTTTCTGACAGCGACGTCGAGGCCTCCCAGGCCACGGAAGCACGCTTCCGCGCGGCGGCCTGAGGAAGCCCCTCGAGCGATCTGCGCAGCTCATCCTCAGCGTCACCGAGCAGCAGCAGATGGCGCCTGACTCCGTCCAGCGCCACCACCGCGGATTCGACGTCGTGGCCCGCAGCCACGTGGGACGCCGCCCAGATAGGGCCCACAACCGGGACTCCGTCAAGGAGCTGAACGGGGTCGTCACGATCATGCTCAAGGAGCCTCCACCGCCCTTTGAGCCCTTGGCCGCCGGCGGCTTCAAGCCAGCGTCCCCGCGGGCGCCCACCTGGGCGTTGCACGTGCAGCGCAGTCCCGTTCCGATCAAAGGTGGGTAGCCCCCGCGCCGCGAGCGCGGTCCCGTCAGCTAGCGCCACACCGGGATGGGCCAGGGCAAACACGTGTGCCACCAAAGCCCGGCGGTCCCAGGGTGCTAGCCCCTCCCACGCTTCGATGTCGACAAACCATCCGGGGCTCACCCGCACCACCGCGCCAGCTTCAAGGCGCCGCCGCAGCGTCCGGGCCGGTTCTCGCTGCAGCTCGATGTTGCGCCAGACATGCCAAGGTTCCATCCGCCTAGCCTGCGCTGAAGGCGGCCCCGGCCGCCCGCCGTCGTGCATGAATCGTGGAGGAATCCGCACTGTGAGGAAAACCGCCGCGAAAACGGACAAACTCCCCGCCGGAGGCGAGGAGTTTGTCCGTTTTCGCGGAGTCGAGCCGGGAACCGGCCGGCGCGCAACCGTCAGCGGGAGGGCTTGGCCCCGCGGCCGCCGAGGCCGCGGGAGGTGTCCCCGTCCTCCTTGAGCTTGGCGCGCAGCTCCTTCGGCAGCGAGAACAGGATGTCCTCCTCGGCCGTGGTCACCTCGCGCACGTCGGCGTAGCCGTACTCGGCCAGCAGCTCCAAGACCTCGCGGACGAGGACCTCGGGCACCGAGGCGCCGGAGGTCACGCCGACCGTGGCGACGCCCTCGAACCAGGACTCGTCCACCTGACGCGCGAAGTCCACGCGGTGCGCCGCACGCGCCCCGTACTCGAGCGCCACCTCAACGAGGCGCACGGAGTTGGAGGAGTTCGCCGAACCCACCACGATCACCAGATCCGCCTGGGGCGCGATCTCCTTGATGGCCGCCTGGCGGTTGGTCGTGGCGTAGCAAATGTCATCGGACGGCGGGTCCTGCAGGTGCGGGAAGCGCTCGCGCAGGATCCCCACGATCTCCATGGTCTCGTCCACGGACAGCGTGGTCTGGGAGAGCCACGTGACGTTCTCGGGATCCTTGACCTGCACGGTGCGGGCCTCGGCCGGGTTGTTCACGATGGTCGTGGCCTCGGGCGCCTCGCCGTACGTGCCCTCGACCTCCTCATGCCCCTCGTGCCCGATCAGCAGGATCTCGCGGCCGGCGCGCGCGAAACGCACCGCCTCGCGGTGAACCTTGGTCACGAGCGGGCACGTGGCGTCGATGGTGCGCAGCTCGCGGTCGGCGGCGGCGTTCACCACGGCCGGGGACACGCCGTGCGCCGAGAACACCACGAGCTCGCCGCGCGGGACCTCTTCGGTCTCGTCCACGAAGATGGCGCCCTGTGCCTCGAGGGTTTCCACGACGTGGCGGTTGTGAACGATCTGCTTGCGCACGTACACGGGGGCGCCGTAGTGCTCCAGGGCCTTCTCGACGGCGATCACGGCGCGGTCGACGCCGGCGCAATAGCCGCGCGGCGCTGCGAGGAGGACGCGCTTGTCGCCCTCAACCGGCGCGGCGGCCTCGATCTCGCCGCGCGAGCGGCGCTGACGGGGCACCTCGGGGAGCCCCAGCGAGACGGACACAGCTGCTGAAGTCATGCTTCCCAGTCTACCGAGCGACGGCGGCGCACCGCGGCGCCGATGATGAGCATCACGATGCCGAGGACAAAGAGGGCACCGCCGGCGATCGCCACGGGCTGCGAGGTGGAGTTGACCACGCCCGCGATGCTGCCCGCCGCGGCGGCCATAATCGGGTTGCTCGCGGCGGAACCGATGCTCCCCACGACGCCCGAGGCCCACAGCCCCACGATGCCCGCCGCGCCGCCGACAAAGCCGGCGGTGATCACGGGGATGCCCCGCTTGGTGGCGGCGAGCAGGGCCAGGGCCATGAGCACGACGGCGGCGAGCGCGTACCAGCCCCAGTGCTCGGACTGGGTGACGCTCAGCTGCAGCACGGGAACGCTCAGCGAGGCGAGCGGCGAGATATCGCCGATGTTCTGGTCGAGGCGCCAGGCCACCGTGGCGGGGGCCTGGACCTTGATCCCGGCGGACGTGAGCCCGGAGGCCACGTGCTGGGCGGCGAGCGTGGCGAGCGGATCGAGGACCACCTCAATCCGGCCGGCCGAGCCTCCCTCGTCGCGCACGCGCTGCACGTACAGCTCGCGGGAGCGGTCCAGGGACGTCAGCCAGGCCTCGCGGGTCTGGGGGTCCTCGAGGACGCCGTCGGTCGCCGCGGTAATCGCCTTGTCGACAACCTTCTCCAGCTTGGCCGGGATGACGCCGCCGGGGAGGCGCTCCACCACCTGCGCCTTGACGCGGGTGGCGATCATGGAGCGAACGCCTTGATCATCGATGAGGGTGCCGAGGGTGCTGCGAACCGTCTCGGGCTGGGTGAGCGCCTTGTCGACGACCGATCCACCCCAGGCGGAGGCACCGGAAATCGCCGCAAGGGCCGCGAGCAACACGGCCAACACGTTGCGCATTCGCGCTCCTTCCCCGCGCCGCGCACGGGTCAAGTGGTCAGGGGCTTCTAGTCTACTGGTGGGGGGATTTCACCCACCGGAAAGGAACGCGTGAGATGAGTCAAGAGCGAGAACCCGCCGCGACCGCCGCGGACACGGACCCGGAGAACCCGTGGCCGCTGCGCCGGCTCGCGGAGAACCTGAAGGCCCACATCGAGCGCGCGCCGGCCACGTGGATCGAGGGGCAGC
The DNA here is from genome assembly GCA_022712075.1 of Galactobacter sp. GTDB lineage: Bacteria > Actinomycetota > Actinomycetes > Actinomycetales > Micrococcaceae > Galactobacter. The sequence continues at coordinate 277 of JALAHE010000211.1, read as the reverse complement.
TGATCGAGGTGAGCGTGCGCAACGGCCACGCCTTCCTCACGATGCGCGACCTCGAGGTGGATAACTCGCTCCCGCTGACCCTGTGGTCCAGCGTGCTGCGCCAGCTGCCGGAGCGCCCGGAAGTGGGCTCGCGCGTGGTGGCCCAGGTCAAGCCGAGCTTCTTCCTGAAGACCGGCCGCCTCTCCATGAACGTCTCCGACCTGAAGCCCGTGGGCCTCGGCGACCTGCTCGCGCGCCTGGAGCGCCTGCGCCGCCAGCTCGCCGACGAGGGTCTCTT
>JALAHE010000210.1 GCA_022712075.1 Galactobacter sp. | reverse complement strand
GCAGAAGTACTCGACGTTACCCGCCGGCCCCGGCCAAGGGGGGGGGGCGCGGAAGGAGGGGGGGCCCCCCCCCCCCCCCCCCCGGGGGGGGCCCCACCCTTGGGGCCCCGCGCGGCCGTCGTGCTTTGGGTTCTGTCTCAGCCCTGCGTGCGGAAGCCTGCCGCCTCGAGTTCCTCGGGGCTGAACTCGATCGCGTCGCCGCCGGCCGGGTCCACCACGAGGTGCATGCCGGCGGGCATCGCCCCGCGCAGCCACTCCCCCGTCAGCTCCGCCGTGGCGAACTTGTCGGAGAAGCGGAAGACCTCGATCGAGGAGGAGAAGAGCGGGAAGACCTGCGCGCCGTCGCTGGGGCGGCGCAGGAGCATGGGCTGCGGCTCGCCGTCGGGCTGGAACATGTACACGCCCGTGGCGCCCTCGGCGAGGAGCTGCGCCAGGACAGCCTCCTTGCCCTGGTGCACCGCGCGGCGCAGCGCACCGGAGCGCAGCGGGTAGTCGAGGAGCGCGTCGTCGCGGCGGAACGCGATGCCCAGGCCCAGCGGGTCCACCGAGATGGTGTCGATGCCGGTGGCCGCAAAGGTGGTGTTGTTGAAGGCGAGCTCCACGAGCTCCGAGCCGAGCAGCTTGATCGTGATCGGGTCGCCCAGGGCGTCGTCGGCGCGTCCCTCGGACTCGGCGATGGTGCGGTGCACGTGGATGGCGTCCTGCTCGCGCAGGCTCACGCCGAGCACCGTGTCGTTGCCGGCCTTGAACGCGGCGAACTGCGGGGCCTCGTCGCCCACGCGCGGGGCGAGGACCGGGACGAAGAGCTCGGTGCCGAGGAAATCGGAGACCACGGCGAGGTCGTTCTTGACGCTCGGGTCCTGGTCCTGGCGGACGAAGGACTGCATGAGGCGGGCGCCCTCGCCGGCGGCGCGGGCGGCGGCCGCCGCGTCGAAGTTCTCCGGGTCGATCGCCTCCGGATCGATGCCGTGCAGGCCCTCGATGTTCTCGCTCATGCTGTCCTCACTGCGTGGTGCGTGCTGGGGTGGGCCGCGGGCGGCCCACCCTCCATCCTCCCACCGCGGCGAAGGGCTGCACGACGGCGTGTGGCCTAGAGCATCTCGAGGGGCACCTTGCGCGCGGGGGCGGGGAAGGCGGCGTCCAGCGCTTCGAGCGTGTCCTGCGGCAGCGTGAGGTCCGCGGCGCGGGCGTTGTTCGCCACGTGCGCCGGGGTGCCGGCCTTGGGGATCGCGATGACGTCCGGGTGGCGCAGGACCCACGCAAGCGCGACCGCGGCCGGGGCCTCGCCGAGCTGCTCCGCGACTGTTCGGAGGGCCGGGGAGCGCAACAGGCGCGCCTGCTCGATGGGCGAGTAGGCCATGGTGGGGATGCCTGCCGCGCGCTGGTACGGCAGCAGGTCGAACTCCGGGCCGCGGCGCGTGAGGTTGTAGAGCACCTGATTGGTGGCCGGTTGACCCGGGATGTCTTCAAGATCCTCCACATCCAGATTGCTCACGCCCCACGCGCCGATGTCGCCGGCGGCGACGAGGCGTTCGAGGGCCTCGACGGTTTCTGCGAGGGGCACGTCCCCGCGCCAGTGCAGAAGCACGAGGTCGGCGCGGTCGGTGCGCAGCCGGCGCAGCGAGCCGTGGACCGAGGCGGGCAGCCCGGCGGCGTCCGCCTCCCACGGCAGGACCTTGGTGACGATGAAGGCCTCGTCCCGGCGGCCTTGGAGTGCCTCACCGACCAGCTCCTCGGCCGCGCCGTCGCCGTACATTGTGGCGGTGTCGATGAGGCTCAGGCCCAGGTCGAGACCGGCGCGCAGCGAGGCAATCTCGTCGGCCCGGCGGGCAGGATCCTCCCCCATGTACCAGGTGCCCTGACCCAAGGCGGGAACGGACGGGCCGTGCGTGAGGGTGACGGTGCGCATGGGGCCACGGTACTGGCGGGCGGAATCCTCCCGGGCCGGTGCGCGCCACGAACCCGCGACTTTCTGGCGTCTCCGCGACAAAAACTCGCGGAGACGCGAAAAAGTCGCGATGCGGCGGCGTCGGGCGGGGCGTTCGTGTCACGAGGCCGCCCGCGGACAAAAGTTAAGGTACCTTAACTCTCATGATTGGCCAGCAGAACGGCAACGGCGCCGCCCGCACCTCCACCGCCTCGCGTCCCGAGCGGCGCCTCTGGACCCTCCTGGGGCCGGCCTTCGTGGCGGCCGTGGCCTACGTGGATCCGGGCAATGTGGCGGCCAACCTGACCGCGGGCGCGCGCTACGGCTACCTCCTGGTGTGGGTGCTCGTGGCGGCCAACGTCATGGCCGTGCTGATCCAGTACCTCTCCGCGAAGCTCGGCCTCGTGACCGGGCGAAGCCTTCCGGAACTGCTCGGCGAGCGCCTGCCGCGCACCGCGCGCCTGCTGTACTGGGCGCAGGCACAGATCGTGGCCATCGCGACGGACCTGGCCGAGGTGGTGGGTGGGGCCATCGCGCTACACCTGTTGTTTGGCGTGCCGATGCTGCTCGGCGGGCTCATCGTGGGGGCCGTGTCGCTCGGGCTGCTGGGGTTCCAGGCGCGGCGCGGGCAGCGGACCTTCGAGTGCGGGATCATGGGGATGCTGCTCATCATCGCCGTTGGCTTCCTCGCCGGCCTCTTCTTCTCCCCGCCCAACTGGGGGCTCGCGTTCGGCGGCATGGTGCCGCGCTTCGAGGGCGCAGAGACCGTCCTGCTCGCCGCGTCCATGCTGGGTGCAACGGTCATGCCGCACGCGATCTACGTGCACTCGGCGCTGGCGCGCGACCGGCACGGCAAGGCCACCGCCGCTCTCCTGCCGCGGCTGTTGAAGGCCACCCGCGGGGAGGTGGTGGTCTCGCTCGTGGTCGCCGGCTCCGTCAACATCGGCATGCTGCTGCTCGCGGCGTCGGCGCTCGGCGGGCGCGAGGGGACCGACTCGATCGAGGGCGCGCACGCCGCGATCACGGAGGCGCTCGGCCCCGCCGTGGGCGTGGTGTTCGGGCTCGGGCTGCTGGCCTCGGGCTTGGCCTCCACCTCCGTGGGCGCCTACGCCGGCGCGGCCATCATGTCCGGGCTGTTGCGCGTGCGACTGCCGCTCCTGCTCCAGCGCGCCATCACGCTCATCCCAGCCCTGGTGGTGATCGCGCTCGGCGTCGATCCCACGTGGGCGCTCGTCGTCAGCCAGGTGGTGCTGTCCCTGGGCATCCCGTTCGCGCTGATCCCGCTGGCGCGGCTCACGTCCTCGCGGGCGGTGATGGGGGCGCAGGCGAACGGTCGGGCGCTGAGCACGGCCATCTGGGTGAGCGCTGCGCTTATCGTGGCGCTCAACGCGGCGCTGCTGTGGTTGACGTTTGCCGGTTAGCGGCGTTGGCCCGGCTGGGGCAAGCGAGAGCCGCGGCGGCCAGGGTGGCCGCCGCGGCCCCGGGCGGGGGTGCAGCTACCCCGCCGTCGTCGTAGGCCGGGCGATGACGCGCTGGTGACCCCGCGCGGCG
>JALAHE010000209.1 GCA_022712075.1 Galactobacter sp. | reverse complement strand
CCGCTGGCTCCGCAATGTGGGACCGCACCGCTTTGCGCATTCTGAGTTGTTCCCAGCGCTTGTACGGCCAGCACGGCCTTGACACCACGGTGGAACAGATCGCCGACGCGGCGGGAGTGACGGCCGATGAGGTCCGTAGTCGCTTCCCCACCGATTCGGCGCTCCTGACCTCCGCCCTCTCCCTCGCGAGCCGCGGAGCGGGAGAGCGTGTCTATGAAGCCCGCCCCGACCGCGGGTGGGAGGCCCTGCGCTCCGTGGTGTACGGCATCGAGGCCCTCAACTCCGTGCCCGGCTTCTTCCTGTTCTGCGTGGACATGCTGATCGGCGGGATCGAGAAGAATCACCCGGCGCACGATTGGGCCACGCTGCGCTTCGAGTTCATCGACGGCTTCGCCCGTCACGCGGTGGCCACCGGCATCGAGGACGGCGAGATGGACCCGAGCATCGATGCCGACACCGTGGTCCGTCAGATGATGGGCGTCTTCCCCGCTGGTCTCGTGTCCCGCGTGCTCAAGGACGACCAAGCCCCTGTCACGATCGCCCGCGAGTTGTTGGAGCTGATCGAGGCCAAGTACAGGGTGACCCCCGCCGCCGACTAAACGGTCGAGTCCGATAACCCACCAGCGCTGACAAGGAGTACCCGGTCGTGTCTCTCGTCAATCTCGCATCCCCTCGGGCCCGCCTGATCCGGGCCGCGCTCGAGGAGTTTTCCGACGGCGGTTACGCCGATGCCTCTCTGCCCGACATCGCGGCCCGTGCCGGCCTGAGCGAGCGGGTGCTGTCGGAGCATTTTGCCGACAAACGTGCCCTGCTCTCCGCCGCGCTCAGCCGCCGTGACAGGACGGTCAGGGATGAGGTCTGGGAAGGGCCCAACGGCGAGGGGTGGAACGGCATCCGTGCCTGGATCGAGCTCATGCGCAACAACCAGAAGAAGCCGGGCACCGTTCGCTTCTTCGCCGAACTGCGCCTGCTCGCCACCGATCCGCATCACCCGGCCCACGATTGGCTGCGCGGCCACTTCGAACTGGTTGACGAGGTGGTGGAGCGTGCCGTCTCGACCGGAATCGACCGCGGCGAGATCCGCCCAGATACGGACGCCGCGGCCGTGGCACGGGGACTCCTGGCCATGATCGAGGGCATCGAGACCCGCTGGCTCGCGACGCCGACCGAGGTGGACCCCGTCGCCATGATCAGCGACTACGTTGACCTCCTGGCCGGCACCATCACGACCGACGCTTTCCGCGCCGGCCTGCGCGCCTGAGGAGGCCCGCGCCGCGCGAACCGACGCGGCGCGGGATCAGGACACCGACGGGAGATCATCGATTCGATGATCTCCCGTCGGTGTCTAGAGCCTCCGTGAAGGCTTAGCGGGAGGCACCCGCCAGGGAGTCCTCGTCGCGGCGATTCGGCTCTGCCTCATCCGCCGTCGCGGCTACCGGCTGCCCCGACGCGGCGCGGTCCTTGAGCAGCTGGGCGCCCTCCACGTCCACATCGGGCAGGATCCGATCCAGCCACTTCGGGATGTACCAGGCGTGCTTGCCCAGCAGCGTCATCACGGCCGGCGTCAGGGTCATGCGGACCACAAAGGCGTCGGCGAGCACGCCCACGGCCAGGGCAAAGCCGATGGGTCGGATCATCGCCAGGTGGCTGAAGATGAAGCCTGCAAACACGCTCGTCATGATGAGCGCCGCGGCGGTGACCACGGGGGCCGAGCTGCGGAAGCCGGCCTTGACGGCCTCGCGCGGATCGGCGCCGTGGGCATAGGCCTCGCGCATCGCCGAGACGAGGAAGACCTGGTAGTCCATGGCGAGGCCGAACAGGATGCCCGTGAGCAGGATCGGCAGGAAGCTCATGATCGGGCCCGTCACGTGGACGTCGAACACCGGCCCCAGCCAGCCCCATTGGTACACCGCCACCGTGGCGCCGAACGCCGCCGCGAGCGAGAGCAGGAAGCCGGCGGTGGCCAGCAGCGGCACCACGATGGAACGGAACACCAGGAGCAACAGGATGAGCGAGAGGCCCACCACGATCCCGAGGTAGAGCGGCAGCGCGTCCGCGAGCTTCTCCGAGACGTCGATCTGGGCCGTGACCTGGCCCGTGAGCGCCACCGTGGTGTCGGTGTCTGCGCCGATCCCCGGGGTCTGTTCGCGCAGGTCGTGAACCAACTTCTCCGTGGAGGCGGAGGACGGGCCGTCCGTCGGCACGATCTGGAGCGCGCCGTAGCTGCGCGCATCGTTTGTCGCGGCCGGCATGACGGCCACGACGCCGTCGGCCTGGCGCAGGCGGTCGGCCACGTCGAGCAGCTTGTTCTGGGCCTGGTCCTCGCTCAGCCCCTCCGGCAGGTGCACGAGCGCGAGGATGGGTCCGTTGAAGCCGCCGCCGAAGCGTTCGGCGGTCACCTCGTAGGCCCGCTGGGCCGAAGAGCCGTAGGCCTCCTGGTTTCCGTCCGGAAGCGCCGTGCGCAGCTGGGCGGTGGGCAGGGCGATGACGGCCAGCAGGATCACCGAGGCGGCGGTCACGAGCCACGGGTGCCGCGACGTGAACGCTGCCCAGCCGCGCTGGGGCTTAGCGGTGCCGGCGGCGCCGGCGGCCGCGTCGTCGGGCGGGTGAAGGCCCGACGCCGCGTGGGCGCCGTGGGTACCCTCGGCGGCACCCCGGGCGGCCAGGGCCGCCTCGGCCTTGCGCCAAGCGCGCTTGGAGACCATGCGCTTGCCAAGGAAGCCGAGGATCGCCGGGAGCAGCGTCAGGGAGACGAGCACCGAGAGCGCCACGGTCGCGGCGGCCGAGAGGCCGAGGATGGAGAGGAAGGGCAGGCCGGGCACCACGAGGGCCGCCAGCGCGATAACCACTGTGAGGCCGGCAAAGACCACGGCATTGCCCGAGGTGCCAACGGCCGTGCCAATGGACTCGATGACGGGCATGCCCCCCAGCATCTGCTTGCGGTGCCGGTGCATGATGAAGAGCGAGTAGTCGATGCCCACGGCCAGGCCGAGCATGAGGGCGAGGGCCGGGGTGATCGAGGCCATCTCCACGAGCGAGGAGAACGCCAGGGTCCCGCCCACGCCGGCGCCCACGCCGATCACGGCCATGAGCAGCGGCAGGCCGGCGGCCACGAAGGTGCCCATCATGACGAAGAGGACGATGGCGGCGATGATCATGCCGATCGCCTCGCCCGGGCCAAAGAAGGAGTTGAGGTCGGAGACGATCTCCTTGGAGTAGAGCACCTCCACACCCTGGGACGTCACGCGGTTCAGGGTGTCCTGCAGGGTCTGACGGTCCGCGGGGCTGATGGCCTCGGCCTGGCCCTCGAACTGCAGATTGGAGACGGCGGTGGTGCCGTCCTCGGAGACGAAACGCATGCCCTGACCGGCGTCGGCGTTGCGCTGGCCGAGTGCCAGCTGCGTGCGGGCATCGGCGAGCTTCTTCTCACCGTCGACGAGCTTGGCCTCGCTGGCCGGGAGCTCCTTCTCGCCCTCGGCGATCTGCTTCTTGGCGTCGGCGAGCTTGGCGGCGCCGGCCTCGTACTTGGCCTGCCCGTCGGCGAGCTTCTTCTCGCTCGCCGCGAGCTCGGAGCGGCCGCTCGCGAGCTGGGCCGCAGCTGCATCCAGCTTGGACTTGGCGGCGCTCAGCTGCGGCCGCTTCTCGGCGATCTGCGCACGGCCGGAATCCAGCTGGGCCTTGGCGGCGGCGAGCTGCTTCTGGGCGGCGGTGAGCTTCGCCTGGTTCTGCTCGATCTGCTGCGCGCCGGCCGCGAGCTTGGCCTTGGATGTCGCGAGCGTCTGCTTGGCGGCCGCGAGCTTGGCCTGGGCCTGCTCGAAGGCGGCGAGCTTCTGTTTGGCAGCGGTCGCCTGCTGCTGGGCGGCGGCGTAGCTGGTCAGGCCCAACTGGTCCTTGACCTGCGCATCGCGGCATGCGGCCTGGGCCTGCTCGCTCCCGGCGGCCTTGCAGCCCTCGGCGATGGCCTTGAGGCCGGCGTTGAGCTGCGCGAGCTGCTTCTTTCCCTGCTCATAGGCGGGGCGCTGGGCCTCGAGCTGCTTGAGCCCAGCCGCGTACTCCTTGGCCCCGGCGTCGTACTTCGCCTGGCCGTCCGCCAACTGCTTCTGCGCGGCGGCGAGCTTGGCCTTGCCGTCCGCGAGCTGCTTGGCCCCGGCGTTGTACTGGCGCTGGCCGGCGTCGATCTTGTCCTGCGCCGCGGCGAGCTGCGCGGCGCCTCTCTTGTACTGGGCCAGGCCCGAGGCGTACTCGCGCTCGCCCTGAGCCAGCTTGGCCTTGCCGGCTTCGAGCTGCGCCTTGCCATCCTCCAGCTGGGCCTTGGCCTTCGCGAGCTCGGGCTCGTTCTTCTTGATCTGGGCCTTGCCGTCCTCGAGCTTCTGCTTGCCCTCGGCCAGCGCCTTCTTGCCGTCGGCCAGCTTCTTGGCGTTCGCGGCAATCTCCGCCTCGCCGTCCGCGACCTTGTCGGCCGACTCGTCAAGCGTCTTCTGCGTGCTGAACGGGTCGATCGCGCCGACCACGAGCTTGTCGTCCTTGAGCTCCTGGAGGCTGTCCTCGATGGTGTCCTTCTGCTGTTGCGTGAAGGCGCCGTCCTGGCTCTGGAACACCACGTTGCCCTGGCCGCCGGCCAGCTCGGGGATCTCCTCGCGCATCTTGTCGAGGGTCACCTGCGTCTCGGTGCCGGGGATGGAGAAGGAGTTGCTCAGCTTGCCCATGAAGGCGCCGGCCGAGCCGCCGATGGCGATCAGGATGACAAGCCAGGCGGAGAGGAACCACCAGCGCTTGCGGGCGGCGAGCGTGCCGAGTCGGTACAGGAAGGAAGCCATGGAAAGGTCCTCGAATTAGCGCGCGCTGGGCGCGTCGGCCGGGTGGGCTGAAAGGTCGGTGGGGGCT
>JALAHE010000208.1 GCA_022712075.1 Galactobacter sp. | reverse complement strand
GGTGAAGCTCGTGGGCACCGCCCAGCGCGTCGTAGCCGGGGCGTGGCTCTTCTCCTCCGTCCTTGTGGTCTCCGGTGCGCATCCCTTGCGGGAGGTCACCAAGCGGGTCTACTCCGAGCTGGGACTGCCCCTTGATCCCGCGACGGTGGGCGACGTCGTCGGGCTCTTGGGCCCGGGTGCGCTCCCTCCCGATCCCTCGGAGGCTCTCGACGCCGTCCTCACCACCTGGGGCGAGGCGGGGTACTCGTTCGAGGACTGAACGCCGCGAGGGCGCGGCCAACCGGCCGCGCCCTCGCGCTCGTCACGGGGTTCAGTGGCCCCTGGCGATCCATTCCTCCAGGTGCGGCGCCTCGGCGCCGATGCTGGTTTCGTCGGCCGTGGCCCGTCAGGACGCGGGTGTCGCGCGGCAGGAAGAACAGCTGCTGGGTGATGGACTCGATGATCGTGTCGAAGTCCGAGTACGAGCGTCCGGTGGCGCCGGGGCCACCGTTGAAGAGCGTGTCGCCGCTGAAGAGGACCCCCAGCTCCGGCGCGTAGTAGCACGTGGACCCCGGGGTGTGTCCCGGCGTCGCGAGCGCGCGCAGCTCGGTTCCGGCCACCGCGAAGAGCTGGCCGTCCTCGACCGTCCCGTCCGGCGCGTCGGCGTGGACCATGTCCCACAGCATGCGGTCCGCAGCGGGGAGCAGCACGGGGGCGCCGAGCGCCTCCGCCGCCTCGCGCGCGGCCCGCGCGTGGTCGTCGTGCCCGTGCGTGAGCAGGACGGCCAGCACCCGGCGCCCGGCCACCGCCTCGGTGACCTTCGCGACGTCGTGCGCCGGATCAATGACGATCACCTCGTGATCGTCGCCGACGATCCAGACGTTGTTGTCCACCTCCCACGTGCCGCCATCGAGGCTGAAGGTGCCGCTCGTGACGACGTTCTCGACGCGCGCGCTCACTTTGCCACCTCCACGACGGAACGCAGCACGAGGCCCTTCGACATCTTCTCGAAGGCCTCGTTGATCTCGTCGAGTCCGATGCGCTCGGAGACGAACGCGTCAAGGTCGAGGCGGCCCAGGCGGTACTGCTCCACGAGCATGGGGAAGTCCCGGCTGGGCAGGCAATCGCCGTACCAGGAGGACTTGAGGGCGCCGCCGCGGCCGAAGACGTCGTCCAGCGGCAGGTCGAGGCGCATGCCGGGGGTCGGCACGCCCACGAGCACCACGCGGCCGGCCAGGTCGCGGGCGTAGAAGGCCTGCTCGTAGGTCTCGGGGCGGCCGATGGCCTCGATGACCACGTCGGCGCCGAAGCCGCCGGTCAGGGCGCGGATGGCCTCGACGGGATCCTGCTTGCGCGAGTTGACGCCGTGCGTGGCGCCGAGGCGCAGCGCCTGGTCGATCTTTGCCTGGTCGATGTCCACCGCGATGATCGTGGTGGCGCCGGCGAGGCGCGCGCCCTGGATCGCCGCGACGCCCACGCCGCCGCAGCCGATGACGGCCACGGACTCGCCGCGCTGCACCTGGCCCGTGTTGATGGCAGCGCCCACACCGGCCATGACGCCGCAGCCGAGCAGGCCAACGGCCGCTGCATCCACGTCCTCGCGCACTGGCGTGCACTGGCCGGCCGCCACGAGCGTCTTCTCGGCGAAGGAACCGATGCCGAGGGCGGGGGAGAGCTCCGTGCCGTCGGTGAGGGTCATCTTCTGCTTGGCGTTGTGGGTGTTGAAGCAGTACTGCGGCTGGCCCTTGAGGCACGCGCGGCACTCGCCACACACTGCACGCCAGTTCAGGATGACCCGCTCTCCGACCTTGACGTTCGTGACGCCCTCGCCGATCGCGGAGACCACGCCGGTGGACTCGTGGCCGAGCAGGTAGGGGAAGTCGTCTCCCACACCGCCGTGCACGTAGTGCAGATCGGTGTGGCAGACGCCGCAGGTGAGCACGTCGACCACTGCCTCGCCCGGTCCCGGGTCGGGGATCACAATGTCAACGATCTCCACTGGAGCATTCTTGGCGCGCACCACGGCGCCCTTGACGGTCTGCGGCATGACGTCTCCGTTCGTTTCAGTCCCGGCCGCCCAAGGTCAGGCGCGGCCGTGTTCCGGTGTGACGGGCGCAACCCGTCACCCTCATCCGATCACGTTTGCGCGTTCGCGTCCCGATCGTCGGCGCCGTGTGTCACGCTGTGAGCATGTGCGGACGTTATGTGATCGCCCGGGCGGCCGGGGACCTGGTCGATGAGCTTGACGTGTGGGAGCCGGAGGAGGAGATCCTCCTGCGGCCCAACTACAACGTGGCGCCGACCACCGACGTGCCGATCGTGCTCGAGCGGCTCGTGGAGGCCGGGACGCCGGGTGCCGTGCAGACGCCCGGCGGGCTCGTGCGCCGCGAGCTGCACGTGGCCCGCTGGGGGCTACTGCCCATCTGGGCCAAGGACGCCTCCTTCTCCTCGCGCGCCTTCAATGCCCGCAGCGAGACCGTCCTGGAGAAGCCCTCCTTCCGCTCCGCCGTGAAGTCCAAGCGCTGCGTGGTGCCCGTGGACGGCTACTACGAGTGGCGCACGCCCGCCAGTGGCAAGGGGGGCAAGACCCCCTTCTTTGTCCACCGCGAGGACGGCAAGCCGATCGTGTTTGCCGGCCTGTACGAATGGTGGAAGGACCCCGCCGTCGCAGACGGCGAGGAGGGGCAGTGGGTCCTCTCGTGCACCATCCTCACCACGGCTTCCCCCTCGCCGGAGGACGACGGCGTGGCGGGCGCCTTGGGTGCCCTACACGACCGCCTGCCCATCCCCTTGGCGGACGAGGACGCCATCGCGGCGTGGCTGGACCCCAGCAACAAGGACGCGGCCTCCCTCGTGGAGGTCATCCGGGCCCGCGCTGTCGAGGCCATGCGGGGCTGGACCCTGCGCGAGGTGGGCTCCGCCGTGGGCAACGTGCGCAACAACGGCCCGGAGCTGATCGAGCCCGTCGGGTCGCTGTTTTGAGCGGAGCCGACGCCTCGGGGGTGCGGCGTCTCGAGGACATCGGAGGGGCGCTGGAGGGCGTGGGATTCGCGGGGGACTGGCACGCCAACACGGCGTGGGCAGTGCGAGCGATCGAGTGCGCGGCGACGCAGGGCATCAGCACGCTCATTCACACCGGTGACTTCGCCTTCACGTTCGAGCGCGAGTACCTCGATGCGCTGCAGGCCGAAGGCGAGCGCAGGGACGTCACGGTGCTCGCGGTGCGCGGCAACCACGACTCCACGGAGGAGATCGGCTACCTGCCAAGGAACGCGGAGGGCTTCCTCGAAGCCCGGCCCCGGGTGCTCATGATTCCCGACGGGCACCGCTGGGAGATCAACGGCGTGAGCCTCATGGGCCTCGGCGGAGCCGGCTCCATCGATCGCGTGCACCGCTACGCGGGGGAGACGTGGTGGGCAGACGAGCGCCTTGACCCGCGGCTCGTTGACGCGCTCGAGGGAACCGTCGACGTGGTGATCTCCCACGATTCCCCGCATGGCGTGAAGCTTCCGGTGGATCCGCTGGTAGAGATCCACTTCCATCGGCTCGACGACTCGGTGGTGGACTATTGCCTGCGTAACCGTATGGTCCTGGCGCGCGGCGTGGAGCGGGTGCGCCCGAGCCTCCTGGTGCACGGGCACTTCCACCTGCTGGGTGCCTTCGAGCGCCCGCTGAAGCCGGGCGAGGGTCCCGTCGCCACCCGCATCGTGTGCCTGGACCGCGACGACATGGGACTCGAAAGGAACGTCCTGACGGCGGCCGAGGTCGTGGGCCTGCCGCTGACCGCGCCGGTGGGCTAGGGTCGGGCGCGAGTCCGATTGATGGACCTTCTTTCGCTTCGGGCCTCCGTCCGATGAGGAGCAGAGAACTTCGTGACCTCCAACGACGTCTTCCTCCTAGCTTTGATGCCCTTCGCCTTGTGCGCGATCAGTTGCGTCGTGGCGATGTTGTGTCGAGGCAGGCTCGGCATCATCCTGACGCTTGTGGCCGTCGTCGTTTCGCTGCTGGGTCTCGCCTTCCTTGTCCTCGACGCAGGCGGTGCCATCCGGTGCGGCTCCGGGGCCGGAGCGTTTGGATGGCCTTATCCGCCGAGCTTGGACCAAGCGGGAGGGACGGGTAACTATGCATGCCGTCACTTGCAGCTGCGGAACTTCTGGATCGGCACTTCGGTGCTCGCGGTCGGTGTTCTTGTTGCCATCACCGGTCTGGTCGTGGCCTTCCGCCCGCGTAGGAAGACAGTTCGCTCGTCCTCCTGAAGCTTGCTCCACCCCATCAGACGCCACCGCACAAGAGGTGGCGTCCGACGGTCTCCCCTCAGCCCATCGTGGTCGGCCGCTCCCAGTCCTCGCCGAGCGTGTGCTCGGCGAGGAACGCGATGAACGTCTCGTACCAGAGCTCGGCGTTGCCGCGGCGGGCGATCCAGTGCCCCTCGTCGGGGAAGTACAGGAAACGGTGCTTGGTCCTGCCCTCGGCGTCCAGCGGCGTGGCCGAGCGCGTGAGCAGGTCATACCAGAGGGTCTGCCCCTGCCCGATCGGCACGCGGTAGTCCTTGTCCCCGTGGATCACGAGCAGCGGCACCTCGATCGCCTCGGCGTAGTGGTGCGGTGAGTACTGCGCGTACTGCTGCGCCATGGCCGGCGCCCACTCGGCGTTGTCGGTGGTGCGGCCCATGGATTCCGTGTCCCAGAGCGAGGCGTGCGTGACGATGCAGTGGAAGCGGTCTCCCGTGTGTCCCGCGACCCAGTTGGCCATGTAGCCGCCGTACGAGCCGCCGGCGAAGGCAGTGCGTGTCTCGTCCACGTCGGCCCGCGCGATCGTCGCGTCGGTCAGCGCCATGATGTCGGTGAACGGCACGCCGCCGAGCTGCTGCTGCCCGCGCGCGATCATCGGCGTCCCGTAGCCCGTGGAGATGGCCGGATCCGGCATCAGCACGGCGAACCCGGCATCGACGAACGGGTTCGGGTTCCAGCGGTAGGTCCAGGCGTTCCACGAGCCCCACGGGCCGCCGTGCGCGAACACCACCAACGGGTGCGGCCCCTCTCCTGCCGGCAGGCGCAGCCAGGCCCTCAGTTCGGTGCCGTCCTCGGCCGTGGCAAAGACCTCGGTCAGGCTTCCCACCTGCGCTGGCTGTTGGGCCGGGGTAGGCAGCTCGGTCAGGTGCCCCGAGGCGGGGTCAACAGCCACGGGGAACGGGGCGACGTCGATCGCCGAGGCGGTGGTCACCACCCGCGAGCCGGCGACCTGCGGCGAGCCGAACGCGAGCTTGTCCTCGGGGCCTCCCGCCAGCCGTCGAGGCGCCGCCTCCGCGGTCCCGCCGATCCACAGCGAGCCGCGGCCGTGGTCGTCGCTCGAGGCGACCACCGTGGCGTCGTCGAGCCACGCGGGATCCAGCCAGAAGTCGTGCTCGGGCCACAGGCGGGTCGTGGCGCCGGTCCTGAGGTCAAGCACGTGCGTCTCGGAATCGAGGTCGCTGCTGGGCGTCCAATGCGCCTCGCGGCCGATGAGCGCGCGCGTGCCGTCGGGGCTGATGGGCCCGCTCCAGTGCGAGTGGGACACCTCGGCGTCCACCAGCAAGCGCGGTTCGCCGCCGCCCACGAGGTCTACGAGCCAGAGCTGCGTGGCGCCGAGCTGCCCGGGGATCGAGACCGAGACGCCCACGAGCGCGGCGGTGCCGTCCGGCGAGGGCTCCCAGCCCTCCACGCGCCCCGCTGGCATCACCGCCCAGTGGAAGGTGAGCACCTGGGTCTCCGGCGCGTCGTCGTCCTCGCCCGAGTCGGCTGGGCCCGTCAGCGGGGCCAGGGAGCCGAGATCCTCCGGCAGCTCCGCGACCGCGAGCACCGTGCGCCCCGGCCCCAGGTCGGCGTTCCAGTAGCGCAGCGGGAAGCCCTCGTGCAGGACGGCGCTCGTCTTGGCCTCCTCACGCGCCTTGGTGAGCTCGGCGTGGCTCTTCTCGTCAGCGGCCTGCGAGTGCGCCTCGAGCTCGGCGATGAGCAGCCCGCCGCGGGCCTCGATCCGCCCGAAGCCGCCTGGGCGGCTGGCCAGCTGGGCCGCCTCGCCGCGCGCCGGCAGGCCCCACAGCGTGGCGTCGTCGGCCTCGGTGCCGTCTTCACCCACGCGCTTGGCGGTGAAGTAGGTGGAGCCGTCGTCGGTGAGTGCGGCGGATCCCACCGAGGCGGAACCGCGCGTCAACCCCAGCGGGGCGCCGCCGTCCAGCTCCACGAGGCGGCTGCGGTAGCTCGTCCCCTTCGCGTCGGGCGAGGTGGCCTTGGCGACGATGCGGCCGCCGGGGGAGGTGAGGAGGGCGTCGAGGCGGGTGGCGTTGAGCAGCTCGGTCACTGTGGTGCGCGTCATAACAGCATCCTGCCACCCGGGGGTGTCACACCGTCACGGATCCGTCTTCGCCGATGGAGAACGCCGGGTTGTGGACCACGTCGATGCGGTAGCCGTCTGGATCGGCGACGCAGCCGCTCGTGCCGCCCCACGAGCGGGTTTCAGGGGCGCTCACGAGCGTGGCGCCCGCGGCGAGCGCGCGTTCCACGAGCGGCACCACCTCGGCTGCGGAGCCCACGTTGTGCCCGAGCGAGACCGGCGGGGCGGAGTCGGGGGAGAAGCCCACGTTACCGTATTCGCCGGGCATCGAGGCGATGTTCCACAGTGCCAGGAGCTGGCCGGGCGCCGATTGAACAAAGGCGATCTCGCCCGGCACGTGATAGACGAGCGGGAGGCCGAGGGCGCTCGTGTAGAAGGCCAGGGAGGCCTCGACGTCGCTGACGCCGAGGGTGAGGGCGGTGACAAAGTGGGGCGCGCTTGGCTGGTTCATGCGCCGAGCGTAGTCGCCCGGCCTGACAGCGTGCCGGGCGCTCAGCCCTCCTGCAGGAGCTGCAGGCGCGAGGTCAGGCGCTCCACATCGCGCGGCCGGCGCATGGCCGTGGCAAAGGCCTCGCGCCCGGTCGCGGCCCACACGGTGAGGGGGCGATCGGCGTCCACGAGCACATCGAGCAGGTAGGCGAGGCGCTGGAACGGCTCGGGATCCATGAACTGCGGGTTGGGCACGCCGATCAGCTCGAAGCGCTCGAAGTCGCGGGCCAGGGTCAGGTAGTCGCCCACCGAGACGTTGCCGTAGCAGAGCTCGTCCCAGTGCACGCGCAGCGTGCCCTCGCTTGCGCCCAGCGCGCTCAAGGCGCGCGTGGGGCTCAAAGGCACCTGCACGACGTCGTGCCCTTGGCTGGGTGCCTCGCCCACGTTCCAGCGACCGGAGGCAAAGCCTCCCGTGTGTTCGCTCTGCACGCGGTAGTCGTGCTCGCCGCCCAGGTGCACCGTCTCCAGGTTCTCCTGGATGGCCTCGATGGCCGGGAGGACGGCGTCGTGGAAGGAGGGGTTGGGCAGGAGGCGCTCCGGCGGGTAGTTGGAAGTCATGAGCAGCGCGGTGTCGCCCTCCAGCAGGGTGACGAGGGTGCGGCGCAGCATGATCGCGTCGGCGATGTCGTGCACGTGGAACTCGTCGAGCAGCAGGAAGCGGGCGTCGCCGATGAGGGCTGCCACGGCCTCGGGGAGCGGGAGCTGCTCCACGGCCATGTGGTGCTGCAGCTCCTTGAGGAAGCCGTGCACGTGCAGGCGCTTGGTGGGGCCGGTGATCTGGGCCAGCACCCGGTCGGCGAGCCAGGACTTGCCGCGGCCCACGGCGCCGTGGAGGTAGACGCCGCGGGTGTGCGGGGCGGCGATCGCCTCGATCGCGGCGAGCTGCTCCGCATCCAGGGTGTGGCCGGCCGCTGCGGCTGCCTCGCGGAGCCCCTGCGCGCTGACGTTCCCCCAGGGTGAGGCGAGGGCGGCGGAGTCTGGCTGGGTGGTGCTGGCGGACGAGCTCATGGTGTCCATTCTCGCGCACTTCTGGCCGGGCTCGGGCCGCGCTCTGGACGAGGGCGGCCCCGTCGTCAGGCGACGCCGGGGCCGGGGAACGCGGCGAGCCACCCGCCCAGGAGGCCCACCGTGTCCGGCATGAAGCGCTCCGGGTTCTGCTCGATGGCCCGGAGCAGTTCCTCGCGGGGCCACCAGGAGCCGCCCTGGACCTCCTCGGCCTGCAGCGTGGGTTCTTCGTCGGTGAGGGCCCAGGCGAGGAAGCCGTGATAGCTCGTGTGCTTGTCGGTGTACTCGCCCTCGCCGATGCGGTTGAGGGGATCGCTCAGGCCCAGCTCCTCGGCGAGCTCACGCTCGGCGGCCTCCCAGGGCTCCTCCCCGTCCTGGAGTACCCCACCGGCGGCGAAGTCGAAGAGCCCGGGATAGACGTCCTTGCTCTCGGTGCGCTGGTGGACAAAGACCCGGCCGGCGCGGTCGAAGACCACCACGGCGGTGGCAGCGTGGTGCAGGTTCTTGGCGCGGACCTCGGAGCGGGGAGCGCTGCCGATCTGCTTCCCCTCGGTGTTGTAGAGCGCCGCGATCTCCTCGCTCATGCCTGCTCCCCGGGCAGCGGAGGGTTGATCCGCTCGGCGGGTAGGCCGAGCGCCGTGGCGAGTCGGTGGGTGAATCCCTCCGCAGTGTCGCCGTCCTCGAGGCGCGGGGAGAAGGCCAAGGGCAGGCGTTCGTCGATCGTCACGATGACGTTGGGGTAGCGGTGGATTCCCTCGCTCACCTCGCCCGTGTGCAGCGAGGTGATGCGGGAGGCCTGCACGGTGAGCGTTGGCTTGTTTGCCCCGTACCAGAGCGTGAGCTCCCGGGCGTTGGCGCTCACGGCGTTGATGTTGAGGGTCCCCTTGGCCTTGGTGCCGAGCTCCTTTGCCACCTGCTTGGTCAGCGCGGTGTTGGTGGTGGTTGAGCGCACTCCCGCCGCGAAGTCACCTGGGCGCGTGGAGGCCAGCGCCTGCACCACTCCCTTGCGGGAGGCGCTCTGCCACCACCACAGCGCGCCGACGATGACGAGGGCGATGCCCACGCCCCAGAAGACGGTGCTGCCCTTTCCCTTCTCGATGTCGCGGGAGAAACGCAGGCCAACCACCACCAGCAGCGCGACGAGGGCCACCCAGATCAGGGGTGAGCGGTTGAGTTTCATGGTGTCCTTCGCGGTTTGCTGCGGGCGGGGGCGTGATGCGCAGCTGCGGGTGAGGGGCCTGCGCCGAGTGTAGGTGAGCTCAAAGAATCCTTGGCGCGTCCGAAGCGTCGGGGGGTACCCTGAAGATAGAGCTGTTCGAACATCTGTTCGAATCTATCGGGGCCGGCCCCTCCTAGCTTCCCAGGGGTGTCCGGCCGCACTGTGGCCCGCGCCGGAGGAACTCACGCCCGGCGCTTTTGGAGGATCCGGATGGGGTTGTTCACCCAATCGGTTGAGGTGACGCTGAGCGCGGCAGGGCAGCCGTTGCGCGTGACCTGGGGCGGGCACGCCTGGCGCGTGTGCGCCCGCCCCGTGCGCTGGTACCGGCGCACCGCGTGGTGGGAGGAGAACGCCCGCGCCCAACGCGGCCTCGGGGCCGGCCTCGTTGACGAGGAGATCTGGCGCCTGCAGCTGCGCCTCGGCGAGCGGAACGCCCCGCGGACCGTGCACGTGAGCCACCAACCGCAGACGGGGCGCTGGCGCCTCATCAACCTGCCGGAGGCCACGGCGGGGGTGCCGCAGGGGGAACGGCGCAGCGCATGAGCTTCACTCATCTGCACGTCGCGAGCGCCTTCAGCGCCCACTACGGCGTGGATTGGCCGGACGCGCTCGCCGCGGCGGCCAAGGCGGAGGGGGCCTGGGCGCTGGCCGCCACCGACCGGGACGGCCTCTACGGGCTGGTCAAGCACGTGGGCGCCTGCCTCGGGGCCGGGCTCGCGCCCATCGCCGGGGTGGACCTCGCCCTCCTGCCCGAGCGCGGGCACCGGCGCGGGGCACCGACGGAGCGGGAGGGTGCGGGACGCGGCGCGCGCACCGCCTCGGCCACCCACGCCCCGGGTGGGCGGAGCAAGCCGAACGGCCGCGTGGTGGTCCTCGCGCGCGGCGCCGGTGGGCACGCCGGTCTTGGCACGCGCTTCCTCCCCGCCGTGCTGGCCGGGACGCCCCGGCCAGCACCGGCCGGGGCCGGCTACGCCGCCCTGTGCTCCCTCGTGAGCCTCGCCCACGCCGGGGCCTCCCCGC
>JALAHE010000022.1 GCA_022712075.1 Galactobacter sp. | reverse complement strand
GGGCGGCGCTAGCGGCATCGGCCTGGCGACCGCCAAGCGACTCGCGGCAGAGGGCGCCAAGATCGTCATCGGCGACATGGCCCCGGAACCGGGCCAGGCCGCCGCCGAGGCGGTCGGCGGCACGTTCATCCAGGTCAATGTCACCGACAAGGCGCAGGTCGACCACCTCTTCGACGAGGCGGCCCGGATCTACGGATCGGTGGACATTGCCTTCAACAACGCCGGCATCTCGCCGCCGGACGACGATTCGATCGAGACCACCGAGCTCGACGCGTGGGACAAGGTCCAGCTGGTGAACCTCACGAGCGTCTACCTCTGCTCCCGCGCGGCGCTGCGGCACATGAAGGCGCAGGGCTCGGGATCCATCATCAACACCGCGTCCTTCGTGGCGGTCATGGGCTCGGCGACCTCGCAGATCTCCTACACCGCCTCCAAGGGTGGCGTGCTCGCAATGAGCCGCGAGCTGGGCGTGCAGTTCGCCCGCGAAGGGATCCGCGTCAACGCGCTCTGCCCTGGCCCTGTCAACACTCCCCTGCTGCAGGAGCTCTTTGCCAAGGACCCAGAGCGAGCGCAGCGCCGACTCGTCCACGTGCCGGTTGGGCGGTTTGCCGAGCCCTCGGAGATGGCGGCCGCCGTGGCATTCCTTGCCAGCGACGACGCCTCGTTCATCACGGCATCGACCTTCCTCGTGGACGGCGGGCTGAGCGCCGCCTACACGACGCCGCTGTAGGCGATCGGCGCAAACTAGGCTGGGCGAGTGAAAAACCTGCACAGCCACGACGACGTGGAGGCAACGCCGGGAGCGGGGGGCGATGACCCGCCCCTCGATCCCGGCGTGCTGCTGAGGCCGAGCCACGCCGCCAACGCCTTCGAGGAGACGGTGCACTCGCTGCTGCAGACCATCCGCTTGGGCGTGATCGGGCCGGGCGAGCGGCTCCCGGCCGAACGCGAGCTTGCCGTCATGCTTGGTGTCTCCCGCGACACCCTGCGCGACGCCATGGGTTCGCTCGCCGAGGCCGGGTACGTCGTGGCCAAACGCGGCCGCTACGGGGGCACCTTCGTCTCCGATCCCCTGCCGGGCAGCACGCCGGTGGTGGGCGTCGACGGCGAGCTGCGCCAGCGCGAGAGCATTCCGGCTTCCGAGGTCAACGACGCGCTGGTCCTGCGGCGCGTGTTGGAGGTGGGGGCTGCACGCCAGGCGGCGGCCGCTCCCCTGGCCGGCCCAGCGCGGCGCCGCCTGGAGCTGGCCCTGAAGGAGTGCGGCGAGGCACCCCTGGCCGACTATCGCCGGCTCGACGCGCGCCTGCACCTCCTGGTGGCTGAGATGAGCGGGAGCCTGAGCGTGTTGCGGCTCGTGGCCGAGGTGCGCATGCGCGTTAACGAGCTCCTGGACCGGATCCCCTTGCTCCCGCCCAACATCGAGCACTCGAACGAGCAACACGCGCAGCTGGTCGCCGCGCTCGTGGCGGGAGACGCCGACACGGCTGCCGCCGTCATGGAGGAGCACGTGGCCGGCTCGGAGGCGCTCCTTCGAGGCTTCCTCACCTAGGCGGCTCGGGCGGGCCGGTTCAGCCCCGGATCAGGATGCCGATGCCCGCGCAGGCGGCGGCGGCGAGCACTGACACCAGGGTGCCGAGGATGAACCGCTCCGAGGTGGCCTGACCGTGGGCCTGCTTGAGCTCGGGGAAGCGCCCGAGCCCCTTAACCGCCAGCACCACGGCGAGGCCCTCCGGCCACCCGGCAAGGAGGGTCGCCGAGATGGCGATGCGCTCGAAGACGCCGATGAGGGCGCCGCCGCGCAGCAGCGCTGACCCCGGATCGGCCGGCGGATCTCCGGCCGGCGCTCCCCCGCTTGCCTCGGCGGGGCCCGCCGCCTGCGCAGAAGCCTCCGCCTCCTCGGGGCGCGCGGCGTCCGTCGCACGCCCCACGATGCGGGTCGCCGAGAGCGCCGCGACCGTGAGCGCTGCTCCGAGCCCCCCCGCCGCGAGCACGGCGGCCGGCGCTGCGAGCCACGCCGGCGCGGACTCCTTCGCGTTCAACGCGAGGATGCACGCGGTGAGGGCGAGGGCGGTGCCAAAGAGCGCGAGGAGCCTGACCTGCATCGCCGAGAGCGCTGAGGTTCCCCAAGCCACGGGCGCGCACACGAGCCCAGCGATGGCTAAGAGGACCGCGGCGAGGATGCTCATGCGTTGCTCCCAGGGTTTTGGACGTTGTCCGCCAAATGTGCGAGGGCGCCGATGGCGGCCCGGGTCAGAGCCTGGCATTCCTCGAACCAGGCGGCGTTCAGGCGCGCCGAGACCGCCTGCTGGCTCACCCCCAGTGCTTGGGCGATGCGGGCCTGCCCCCAGCCCCGTTCCCGCAGCCGGCAGGCCTCCCACTGCTCGGTGCTGCGCCGCCGCAGGCTCAGCGCGATCAGCGCAAGCTCGGCCTCCAAGCGTTCAGCGCGGCCGAGCGTGGTGTCCGGTTCGCGGGCTTCCTGCTGTGTCGCTGCGCTGAGCGCGAGGCGGGCCTGGGTGCGCTTTGAGCGCTCCACTGCGTCACGCGCGGCCTCGAAGGCCGGGCCGGCGCCCGCGCGCGTCTCGGCCGGAAGCGGCAGGCGTACGGCTCCCACACCGAGGCCAACGTTCCACTGCCCCGTACCGGCGGCGTCCAGGGCGGCGCCGACGGCCGCCCCCGCGTCCTCGAACACCGCCTGGACCTCGTCGCCCGCCGTGCGCTGGAAGGCGCGAAGCGTGGCGTGGCGATCGACGAGGTCGAGCAGGGCGGGAACCAGGTCCTCCCCGCGGCGGGATCCGCGTTGGTCCAAGGTGAGCACGATCATGAACAAAGCCTAGGCCTTGTTTTCCAGAAAACAAGGCCTGATCTTTGTGGAACCATGGCGGACGCGGCACAGCGGCGCCGCCCCTATAGAATCTGATGCATGCGTCGTTACGGCTGGCTCGCCTGGTTTGTCCTTGATCTTGTGCTCGTGGTGGTCTTTGCCGCCTCGGGACGTTCGACGCACGAGGAGAGCGTCGATGTGCTCGGCACGCTCGGCACCGCCGCGCCGTTCCTCATCGCGTTAACGGTCTCCACGCTCGCCACCCGTGGCTGGAAGACGATCAACGACGTGTGGCCCTGGGGCTTCATCGTCTGGGCCGGCACCGTCGCGCTGGGTCTCGGGCTGCGCCTCTTGATGGGATCCACCGCGGCCTGGCCCTTTGTCCTCGTCACGACCGGCACGCTTGCCCTCTTCCTCATCGGCCGCCGCGCCGTCGCCGGCCTGCTCATTCGCAATCGCGTCAAGCTGCGCGGCTGAGCGCCGCCCGGCGGTAACGTAAGCCAGCAGAGGCCCGGCATCACGCGGGGCCCACGCCCTCGAGCTCCCTTCAAGGAGGAGACATGATCACCGCCTTCGTCATGATCCAAGTGGAATCCGCGCTGATTCCCGAGGCGGCCCAGGCGATCTCCGAGCTGCAGGGCGTCGCGGAGGTGTACTCCGTGGCCGGCGGCGAGGCCGACCTCATCGCGGTGGTCCGGGTTGGCGCCCACGAGGACCTCGCTGACGTCATCCCCAACCGCGTCTCCAAGGTGGCGGGCGTGAAGGAAACCACCACGCACATCGCCTTCCGTGCCTTCTCCAAGCACGATCTCGAGGCTGCCTTCAGCCTCGGCCTCGAATAGCGCCAGCGCCCCACTTCTCTTCACAGAACGACGTCGGGCCGGGACCCCCACGTAGACCGCAGCCCAGGTGGGGGGTGGGGGTTGGGGCGCCGGGGGGGCGGGGGG
>JALAHE010000021.1 GCA_022712075.1 Galactobacter sp. | reverse complement strand
CGGTCGGGCACCGGGCGCTCGCCTCACGCCAAGCACGGCGCGGGCGGCACCCTAGGGTGCCGCCGGCGCCGTCCTTGCTTAAGGGAGCGGTTCCTACTCGATGACGTCCAGCACGATCTCCGTGCCAGGCTTCGCCTCGGAGTCCGGGGCGACCGATTGCTTGGCGACCGTGCCCTGGGCGCCGTCCTCCACCTGCACCTGGTTCACGCGCACCGTGAAGCCGGCCATCTGCAGGGTCTGCGTGGCGCTCGCGGCGTCCTGCCCCGTGACGTTCGGGACGATCTTCAGCGAGGCGTTGGAGACAAACACGCGGATCTCGGTGTCGGGCGTGACCTTGGTGCCGGGGGCCGGGGAGACCTCCACGACCGTGCCGACGGGCTGCGAGGAGTCCTTAGGGACCGAGGTGACCTTGGTGAAGCCCTTGTCCTTCAGGATCGACTGCACCGAGGCCTCGTTCTGGCCCACCAGCGTGCTCGGGATCTCGAGCTTGGTCTTGGCCACGAGCAGGGTGATCTGCGCGCCGTAGGGCTGCTTGCTGCCCGGCTGCGGGTCAGAGGAGACGACCTGGCCGCTCTCGTACGTGTCGCCGCCGTCCACCTGGCGCGAGGTCTGCGCCACCGTGAAGCCGAGCTGCGTGAGGGCCGTGCGGGCCTCGTCCTCGGTCATGCCCTTGATGTCGGACGGGATCTCGACCTCGCCCTTGGAGACCTGCAGGGTGACCGCGCTGCCGACCTGGGCGTTCTTGCCCATGGCCGGGTTGGTGTTCACGACCTTGCCGCGCTCGATGCCCTTGCCAGCCACCTCCTGGGTCTTGGCGTTGACCTCGAGCCCCAGCGCCTTGAGGGCGGCCGTTGCCTGCTCCACGCTCATGCCCGCCAGGTTCTTGGGGATCGCGACGGTATCGGGGCCCTTGGAGACCTTGAGGATGATGCGCGTGGTCTTCAGCGTCGGGACGCCGGCGCCCGGATCGGTCTCGACGACCTGCCCCTTCGGCACGTCGTCGCTGAAGACCTCCTCCTGCGAGAGATCCGTGAAGCCGGCGGCCGTGAGCTCGGCCGTTGCCTGCTCCACGGTCTTGGAGGCGACGGTGGGGACCGCAACGCGGGCGTTCTTCTCCGCCTCGTCCTTCATCCAGTTCCAGACGAAGAAGCCGCCGACGATGAGGATCGCCGCGAGCAGGATCGAGACGGCCCAGATGATGCCCTTGCGGCGCGAATTCTCGCGGGCGCGGGCCGGATCGGAGGCGTCGCCGAAGAAGCCGCTGCCGTCCTGCTCGGGGTCGCCGAGCACGGTGTCGAGGCGGCCGGTGGTCGGGGCAGGCTCGCCCGGCAGGGCGCCGGCGTAGGCGGCGCCGGCCGGCACGGCGGAGACGATGCGCGTGGCGTCGTCGCTGTCAGCCGGGATCACCGTGGTGGCCTGCGTGAGCGCCGGCATCTCCCCGCGCAGCGCCTGACGCAGCGCCGTGGAGAAGTCGGAGGCGCTCTGGAAGCGCTCCTCGCGGTCCTTGGCCAGCGCCGTGCCGAGCACGGCGTCGAGAGCCGGCGTGACCTGCGGGTTGAGGGTCGAGGCGACCGGAGGCTGCTCCCCCACGTGCTGGTAGGCAACGGAGACCGGGCTGTCGCCGAGGAACGGCGGGCGGCCCGTGAGGAGCTCGAAGAGCAGGCAGCCGGCCGAGTACAGGTCCGAGCGCTCGTCGACGGACTCGCCGCGGGCCTGCTCGGGCGAGAGGTACTGGGCAGTGCCGACCACGGCCTGCGTCTGCGTCATGGTGGCGGCGGAATCCGCGAGAGCGCGAGCGATGCCGAAGTCCATGACCTTGACGGCGCCGGCGTCGGTGATCATGACGTTGGCCGGCTTGATGTCGCGGTGCACGATCGACTGTGCGTGGCTCGAGGTGAGCGCCG
The DNA here is from genome assembly GCA_022712075.1 of Galactobacter sp. Taxonomy (GTDB): domain Bacteria; phylum Actinomycetota; class Actinomycetes; order Actinomycetales; family Micrococcaceae; genus Galactobacter. The sequence goes on along the minus strand of JALAHE010000021.1, from coordinate 1,134 downwards.
CGAGCACGCCGAGCGTGGCATTGCCCGCGTCCTGCACCGGCAGCGGGCCGCCGGCCAGGCGCTCCTTGAGCGTGTGGCCGCTCACGTACTCCATGACGATGAAGGGCACCTTGAGGGAGGCGTGCTCCCCCGGCACCTGCACATCGGTGTCGCCCGTGTCGTAGACGGCAACGATCGAGGGATCGTTGAGGCCGGCCACGGCCTTGGCCTCGCGGCGGAAGCGCGCCTGGAACACCGGGTCGCGGGCCAGATCGGAGCGCAGGATCTTCACCGCAACGTCGCGGCCGAGCAGCAGATCGCGGCCCTTCCAGACGTCCGCCATGCCGCCGCGGCCGATCAAGGCGCCGAGCTCGTAGCGGTCGTTGAGCACGCGCTGCTTGGGCGTCGCGGCGGACCCGGTCGGGTCTTGGGGGGACGAATGGGCGCCCCTGGACTGATCAGTCACGGGTCACCTCCTGAAGGTCTGTAGTCGGTGCGGTGCTCGAGGGGATCGAGACCTCAGTTGGTGCTGTTCGCGGACTCGGTGCTGCTCGCCGGCGTGGACGCCGGGGTGCTCTGCACGCTCTGCGAGGTCTCCGGGGTGCTCTCCGGGGTCTGCGGAGTGCTCTCGGTGGTCTCCGGCGGGTCCGTCTGGGCCGGCGGGACCGCAAAGTAGAGCGTGATCTGAGCGGTGAACGGCACGTAGTCGCCGTTCGGGGAGATCTCCACGACGGAGGACTCCTCCGCGTCGGCCACGCGCTGGACCTGCTTGATGTTGTGGTAGCCAAGATCGTTGAGCTGGGCCGCCGCCTCATCCACCTGCATTCCAAGGAACTGGTCCTTGTCCAGGAACGCGGCGGTGGCCGAGGTGGACGGCGTCGTTTCCGTGGACTCGGTGGGCTCGCTCGACTCCGTGGTCGGATCGCTCGACTCGGTGGTGGGCGCCGAGGACGAGGAGGAGCTGCTCGGCGGCGCCGTGGTGGCGGCCGCCTCTCCCCCGAAGAGCTTGGGGCCGAGGAAGATGCCGAGCACCACGAGCAGCGCCACGACACCGCCGACGATGCCCCAGATCAGGCCCTTGCGGGAACCGGAGGCCGGCTGCTCGTCCGCGTAGCCCTCGTCGTCTGCCGGCTCCTGCTGGGTCCAGCCCGACGT
>JALAHE010000020.1 GCA_022712075.1 Galactobacter sp. | reverse complement strand
TCCCCGGCACGGGCGCCGGCTGCTCGGCCCGCGGCACCCTGACCGGGACGGGCATGGACATCCCGTTGGCGCCGGCCCCCTAGGGGCCCCGCCCGCGCGCTGGGGGCGCGGCACCCGGCCTCCCGGCCAGGGGCCGCGCCCCTCGCTTTTCTGGCCCAGCGCTCGACGTCGGGTGGGCACGTAGGTGCCCGGCCGACGTCGCGCGCTTTCAACGGTGGGAGACGTCACGCGGGTGCCCGTCTATCTCCCGGACACATCGGGAAACTAGGCTGAGGGGCATGCGAGAGTTGCAGCGCGTCATTATCGAAGAGATGGGCGTCAAGCCCACGATCGACCCGGCCTCCGAGGTGGCCGCCCGCGTGGCGTTCCTGCAGGACTACCTGCTGGCGACCCACACCAAGGGCTTTGTGCTCGGGATATCCGGCGGGCTCGACTCCACGCTGGCCGGGCGCCTGTCCCAGCTGGCCGTGGACGGGCTGCGCGAGCGCGGCGAGGACGTCGACTTCGTCGCCGTGCGCCTGCCGTACGGCGAGCAGGCCGATGAGGCCGATGCTCAGGCGGCGCTGGACTTCATCGCGGCGCGCACCGAGTGGACGTTCAACATCAAGGCCGGCGTGGACGGGCTCTCCTCCGAGTTCGAGGCCACGACCGGGCGCGCCATCTCCGACTTCAACCGCGGCAACGTCAAGGCCCGCCTGCGCATGGTGGCGCAGTACGCCCTGGCCGGCGAACGCAATCTGCTCGTGGTTGGCACCGATCACGGCGCCGAATCCGTGGTCGGCTTCTTCACGAAGTTCGGCGACGGCGGGGCCGACATCCTGCCGCTCTTCGGGCTGGACAAGGAACAAAACCGGCAGCTGCTGCGCCACCTGGGCGCGCCGGAAAGGCTGTGGTCGAAGGTGCCCACGGCAGATCTCCTCGACGGGCGGCCCGGCCGCGCCGACGAGGACGAGCTGGGCATCTCCTACGAGCACATCGACGCCTACCTGGAGGGCCGCGAGGTCCCCGAAGACGTGGCCGTGTCGCTCGAGGAGAAGTACCTTCGCAGCCGTCACAAGCGCACCACGCCGGTGACGATCTTCGACACGTGGTGGAGGAACTGATGACCGATCTGGGACAGAACATCGACTGCTGGCTCACCGACATGGACGGCGTTCTGGTGCACGAGAACGCCCCCGTGCCCGGCGCCGCCGAGCTGCTTGAGCAGTGGCGCGAGCAGGGCAAGCGCTACCTCGTGCTCACGAACAACTCGATCTACACGCCGCGCGACCTCTCGGCGCGCCTGTCCTCCTCGGGGCTCGAGGTGCCCGAGGAGAACATCTGGACCTCGGCGCTGGCGACCGGAGCGTTCATCGCCGACCAGCAGGAGCGCGCCACGGTGTACTGCATCGGCGAGGCGGGCCTAACCACGGCCCTGCACGAAGCCGGCGTGATCCTGACCGATCAGAACCCGGACTTCGTGGTGCTCGGCGAGACGCGCACGTACTCCTTCGAGGCGATCACCAAGGCGATCCGCCTGATCCTCGGCGGCGCGCGCTTCATCTCCACGAACCCCGATGCCACGGGTCCCTCCCTGGAGGGCGTGCTGCCAGCGACCGGCGCCATCGCGGCGCTCATCACCAAGGCAACGGGCCGCGTGCCGTACGTGGTGGGCAAGCCGAACCCGATGATGTTCCGCTCGGCCATGAACCGCATCCAGGCGCACTCCGAGACGACGGCCATGATCGGCGACCGCATGGACACCGACATCATCGCCGGCATGGAGGCGGGCCTGCGCACGTTCCTGGTGCTGACGGGCATCACGCAGCGCGAGGACATCAAGCGCTACCCGTTCCGCCCGAACCACGTGCTCTCCTCGGTGGCCGACCTGGTCGACTGACCGTCCGCGGGGTTCCTTCGAAGGCCGCTCGCTCGCTTGAGTGGGCGGCCTTCGGCGTTGGAGGCCGCCCCCGCTCGCGTTCGCGAGTGCCTTGTGCCGTTGGCGCCCGTCCGCGAGTGCTGTGTGTTGGTGTGGAGCCCGTTTTCGCGACAAACGGCACTCGCGAGTTCGCCTGGGCAACACACGGCACTCGCGAAATGACCGACGGCGCGGGGTCACCTCCAGCGCTCATCTCGCCAGCCACGGCTCCGCAGTGCCGCTTCGACGCGGCCGACCCCAACCTGCGGGCTGACCAGCACGTGCGCTGCGGCCAGTTCCACGACGATCCATCCGAGGCTCCGCAATCTCTGCGCCCGGTCAAGGTCTAGGGAGTACTGCGCCGACGTTCGGTGATGCGCGCCCTGATACTCCACGCACACGCGGTACTCCGGGAAGACCACGTCGCCGCAGGCGATCCACGCCCCATGATCCTCGATGTCGAAGTTCAGACGCGGTTCGGGCAGCCCCGCCTCTCCCAGCCTCAGCCGAAGAAAGGTCTCCGGCGGCGAGGCGCTGCCCTCCCGGGCCAGACCAAGCGCCGCCCTGAGCTTGCGCACGCCGAGCCACCGCCCTCGTTCGAGCGCCTCACCGAGCTGTCCTGCGCTGACGTGGGCGGGCCGCAGGGCCTCAGGGTGGAACCCTCCGTGACTCCGGGGCTGCAAGATCGCCGCATCTGCAGCGGCCACGAGGTCATCGACCCCGCATCGCGCGCCCAGCGAGGCCCACGTGGAGGCAACATCCAACACGCGCACACCACGAAGCACCGTGGGCGTGACCAGCCCCGGGCTGAAGCGGCGACCCACGACCCCGGGCCTGCGCGTCGGGGTGCCGGGGAAGAGCACGCCCGTGTGTACCAAGGCAAGTTCGGCACGGGGAACGGGCAGGCCCCAGAGCAATGCGGCGGAGGCGCCAGCGATGAAGGCCCCTTCGGGGAGCACTTTGCTGAGCGTGACGATCCGCCGGAGCGCGACACGTCGCTCCGCTGCGTACATACCCAGTTCCCGAGGGTCGGCGTCGTCTGGCACCAGGCGGGCACCCCTGAAGGGGCGGAGCAGCGCCGGCGCGTCCCACTCGGCGCGGCGAACGGCGTGCTTGCGTGCCGCTCCGACGCTGAAGGCTCCGTCGGAGGCCGCCAAGATACGAAGTCGTGGGTCCATCTGATCGAGTCTGCGTCGTTTCTGGCCGCCGTGCCCGGCGATATCCACAGCGAGCGCTTGTGAGGGAATCCCCGCCGCACGGAATGACCCGAGGCAGCCGGCTCTTTCGCGAGTGCCTTGTGTTGCCAGCAACCGTTCGCGAGTGGCGCGTGTCGCCCGAATCGCGTTTTCGACGACACACGGCACTCGCCAAGGGCCCAGTGCGGCACAAGGCACTCGCGAACGGCGTGCGGAAGCCCCCGCGTGCGAAAGGCCGCCTTCACGGACCGCCCCACCTGCCCGACGGCGCGCTACCGTACACAGCAGGGCACCGTCGCCTCCCGCAGGCGGGACGGCGGGAGGCCCGCACACCCCCGCACCCGCGGGCGCACCGGAGCGAAGGGATGCACCATGTCCGTCACCGACGAGTACCGAGCGGCCAGGGACCGGCTCCTTGAGCTGCGCACCGACTACGCCGCTGCCAAGGCGGAGTTCGTCTGGCCGCGCTTCGAGCACTTCAACTACGCCCTCGACTGGTTCGACCCCGTCGCCGCCGGCCCGCGGGCCGACACCGAGGCGCTCATCATCGTGGAGGAGGACGGCACCCGCACGGCCCGCACGTGGCGCGAGCTCTCCGAGGCCTCCAACCGCGTGGCCAACTGGTTCCGCGCGCAGGGCATCAAGCGCGGCGACCGCGTCATCCTCATGCTCACCAACCAGGTGGAGCTGTGGGAGATCATGCTCGCGGGCATGAAGTACGGCCTCGCCATGATCCCCACGACCACTCAGATGGGCCCCGCCGACCTGCAGGATCGCGTGGAGCGCGGCGGCGCTGCCTTCGCGATCGCCCGCGCCGAGGACCTCGCCAAGTTTGCCGAGGTCACGGCCCCGTGCCAGCTCATCGACGTCGACGGCGCCGCGCCCACCGCATGGGACTACCGCGAGGCAGCTGCCCAGCCGAGCGTCTTCACGCCGGATCAGCCCACGCGCGCCGACGAAGCCCTCCTGCTCTACTTCACCTCGGGCACCACGTCCAAGGCCAAGCTCGTCGAGCACACGCACACCTCCTACCCCGTGGGTCACCTCTCCACGATGTTCTGGATCGGCCTCGAGCCGGGGGATGTGCACCTCAACGTGGCCAGCCCGGGCTGGGGCAAGCACGCGTGGTCGAACTTCTTCGCCCCGTGGATCGCCGAGGCAACGGTCTTCATCTACAACTACTCGCGCTTCGACGCGAAGGCGCTCATGCACCAGATGGACGCCGAGAACGTCACGAGCTTCTGCGCCCCGCCCACGGTCTGGCGCATGCTCATCCAGGCGGATCTCAGCCACCTGGAGAACCCGCCGGCCAAGCTCGTCTCCGCCGGCGAGCCGCTCAACGCCGAGGTCATCGACCGCGTGGCGCAGGCCTGGGGCCAGACCATCCGCGACGGCTTCGGCCAGACCGAGTCCACCGTGCAGATCGCCAACCCGCCGGGACTGCCCATCAAGATCGGCGCCATGGGTCGCCCCATGCCCGGCTACGACGTGGTCCTCATCGACCCCGCCACGGGCCAGGAGGCCCGCGAGGGCGAGATCTGCCTGCGCCTCGACCCGCGCCCCGTCGGCCTCATGAAGGGCTACCTCGGGGACCAGGCCAAGACCGACGAGGCGCTGCGCGGCGGCTACTACCACTCCGGCGATATGGCGGAGATGGACGAGCAGGGCGTCATCACCTACATCGGCCGCGGCGACGACGTCTTCAAGTCCTCTGACTACAAGCTCAGCCCCTTCGAACTCGAGTCCGTCATCATCGAGCACCCCGCCGTCGCCGAGGCGGCCGTGGTCCCGTCCCCCGACGAGATCCGCCTCTCCGTGCCGAAGGCCTTCGTGGTCCTCGCCGCGGGCTTCGAGCCGGACGCCGCGACGGCCGAATCCATCCTCAAGTACTGCCGCAAGCACCTCGCGCCCTCTAAGCGGATCCGCCGCCTCGAGTTCGCGGAGCTGCCCAAGACCGTCTCGGGCAAGATCCGCCGCGTCGAGCTGCGCGCCGCCGAGCAGCACCGTCACGGCGCCGACGGTCGTGGCGACCTCCCCGAGGGCCTCGGCATCGAGTACCGCGACACGGATTTCCGCGGCAAGAAGGCCTGACCCGCCAAGTTTGCGTGCCTTGCGCCGTGAAGACCCCGGTCTTCGCGGCGCAAGGCACGCATTGTTGGGGGGGTGAGTAGGGGCGACGGCCCCCGCGCGGACCGCACCGGCGCCGCCCACACGCCGGGCGGGCGGCACCACCCAACGCACGACGGCGGGCGGCCGGGGCCCAGCCCCGCGCCCAGCGGGCGCGGGGAGACTAGGGCGACCCCGCGACGTCGTGCACCAAGGACCCGACCCCAGCGCCGCGCCCCAGGCGACCCCGCGCCGTCGTGCACCCCGAAGTTTGCGTGCCTTGCGCCGTCAAAGCGCCGCTCTAGACAACGCAAGGCACGCAAAGTCCACGGGGCAGCGCCCAGGGCCGAACCCACCCCACCGCCGCGCGCTTGGTAGCGTTGAACCCGTGAAGATCGCCACCTGGAACGTCAACTCCCTCCGTGCCCGTGCCGACCGCGTCGAGGCGTGGCTCGAGGCCAACGACCCCGATGTCCTGGCCATCCAGGAGACCAAGTGCAAGGACGAGAACTTCCCCTGGGAGCTCTTCGAGCGCCTGGGTTACGAGGTGGCGCACTTCGGTTTTAGCCAGTGGAACGGCGTGGCCCTTGCCTCGCGCGTGGGGCTCGAGGACGTCGAGCGCACCTTCGCCGGCCAGCCCGCGTTCGGCAAGGGCGGCGTTGACCCCGTCCAGGAGGCCCGCGCGATCGGCGCCACGTGCAACGGCGTGCGCGTGTGGAGCCTCTACGTCCCGAACGGCCGCGGCCTGCAGGACGAGCACATGCCCTACAAGCTCGAGTGGCTCGACGTCCTGCGTCAGGACGCCGCCGGCTGGCTCCAGGCAGATCCGGGGGCCCAGTTCGCGCTCGTGGGCGACTGGAACATCGCGCCCAAGGACGAGGACGTGTGGGACGTCCAGTACTTCCTGGACAACGAGCTCACGCACATCTCGGCCCCGGAACGCGCGGCCTTCCAGGCCTTCCTCGACGAGGGCCTCGTTGACCCCATGCGCGAGCGCCACCCGGGCCCGGGCGTCTACACCTACTGGGACTACAAGGCCCTGCGCTTCCCCAAGAAGGAGGGCATGCGCATCGACTTCCAGCTGCTCTCCCCGGCCCTCGCCGCGCGTGTGACGGACGCCAACGTGGATCGCGACGAGCGCCGCGGCAAGGGCGCCTCCGACCACGCCCCCGTGGTGGTGGAGCTGGCATGATGCCCGCGGACGTCGCGCCCGGCGTCCGCCGGAACCTGCCGCCCACGGCGCACCTGCGGGTGTTTTCGCCGCTGCGCGCCTTCGACGACGTGGACCAGGCGCTCATCAAAGAGCAGCCGGCCCGCTCGCGCGCGCTCTTCGAGATCCACGCCCGTCAGGCGCTGCTCTCGCGCATCGCGCGCGACGTCACCGACCCGTTCCCCCATCAGACGATGGAGAGCTACCGGGTGCTGCACTGGCAGGGCGACGACGGCGTCGTGGCCCTCTACTGCCCCGAGCAGCTGCCGCTGCGCGCAGGCATGGCCGCGGGCCTGCTGGAGGACGAGATCCCCTTCGCGCTCATGGACGTGGTCATCCCGGTGACCGCGGCCGAGGCCCATTCCGAGCGGCTCCAAGAGCACGGCATGTGGCTCGACGACGATCTGGTCCACACGCGCGATGCAACGTGGGGCGTCCCGCTTGCCTGGTTTGCCGCCATCCGCGAGGACGATCACGAGGAGGTGGACGACCAGGACGAGGTGCTCTCGTCCGTGCGGCTCGTGGCGCCGCTCGTGCTGGTCCTCGAGCGGCTGGGCCGCGCGGCCGCCATCCTCTCCCGCACGGCGGACGAGCTGCCGCTCCTGGCGCAGATCGACGAGCTGCGCGAGTGGCTGAGCGGCTTCCACCGGGACTCCGCGGTGGAGCTGGACTACGGGCCGCTGGCCGAATACGTGTGGCCTGACGATTCCCCGAGCGATCTGCGCGAGGGCCTCGACGCCCTCGACGAGGGGGATTACCTGAGCGCCGCCGCGGCGCACCGCCGCCTGGTGCTGCGCTGGAACCGGGTGAAGGCGCTGGGCCGGGCGAGCTGAGCCGGGGTCAGGCCCCCAGGCTGGACTGCACGGCGTTGTTCCATTCGACGGCCTTCTGCGCGATCCACATGAGGCCGATGTAACCGGCCACGCTCGGGCCCACCACCGAGCCGACGATCCCGCCAATGCCCCAGCCGCGCCCCTTGTTGGTGGCCGTCGCGATGATCCCGAGGACCAGGGCGGCCAGCAAGGCGAGGCCCAGGATGCACTGTGCCATGACAAAGCCGGAGAAGAAGGACTGCACAAACACGGTGCCGTCCACGTTGCGATCGCGGACCGCCTGCTCGATCTGACCGACGATCCAGATGAAGCTCACGAGGCACAGCACGGTGCCGGCCACGGCGAGGATCGTGGACCAGATGCCTAAGGCCGGGTTCCCGGGCGGGGTGGGCTGCTTCACCATGGGGTAGACGGGTCGTCCGTAGGCGTCCACGTACACGGGCTGCGCGCCGGGGTAGGGCTGATGCGGATAGCCGGGCTGGTTCTGCCCGGGCCGGTGGCCCTGCTGGGCGCCGCTCAGCATGCCGGGGCGCCCCTGCGCGTACGGGTCCTGCGGGTTCTGGTCCCACTGCGGCTGCGTCATCCCCAAGCTCCTGCTTTCAGGGGCACCGGGCCCCACCGACGTGTCCGCTCAGCGTACGCGCTCGGCCGAGGCGAGGCGCGCCCTGGCCCCCGACACCAGCTCGAGTACCACCGGCCCGCGCAGGCCGAGGCGCTCGTCCAGTGTCTCGACAAGGGCGTCGACGTCCTCGACGAGCCGCAGCGGGTCCGCCCCGGCGCGCGGCTGGAGCTTGATGCGCAACCCGGCGGCCTCGCCCGGCTGGTCCCACGCGCTGATGCTCACGCGCAGCACGTCCGGACGCTGCGAGAGCGCTTGGCGCAGGAGCTGCTCCGGCACAGCGGCGGCGATTTCGACGACGCCGCGACCCTCGCCCTCGCGGACGGCCTCCCGACTGAACAGGGTCACGCGGCCGCGGCCCTGCACGAGCGCCCACACGATGAGCAGCACGAGCACCACGGCCGCCAGCACGGCGAGGCCGAGCCAGAGCCAGGAGGCGTCGCGGCCGGGCGAACGGGTGTCGTCCATGAGCGCAAGCAGCGAGGCATTCGCCTCGGCCAGCGCCTCCTTCACCGAGGCGGCGTAGGCGGGCACGAGGCAGACGAGGATGAGGGGGGCTCCCGAGGCGGCAAAGAGCAGGCCCAGGAGACCGAGCAGAACCCGGTTGAGCGTGCGCGGGGTGCGGTTCACTGGCCCACCACCCCGGTCGCGGCCAGCTGCACGGCCACGGGGGTCGCCGGGTCCAGCCCGTTGCGTTCCAGCTCGGCGGTCACGGCGGAGCGCACTGCCTCGGCGTCGACCGGAACGCCGGAGGTGGGCCGGATCGAGACGTGCACGCCGCGCCCGTCCACGCCCACGCGCACCTGCTCGGCGCCCACTCCGGCGGCGAGCTGGGCCCCGCGCACGAGCGCCTGGGCCAGGACGTCGTGTTCAACGAGCGCGATGACGCGGCGGGCCGGCAGCTCGCGCACGGCGCGGCGGCCGGGAGCCAAGGCCGCGTACAGCAGTCCGAGGCCCAGCAGGAGCAGCAGCGCGCCGCCCACGATCACGCCGATCCTGACCTGCGCGGTCTCCGGCAGGCCCACGAACCACTCCCACGCCGCGTCCGGCTTGATGAGCCACGGCTGGTGATCGACGGCGCGGGTGCCTGCCTCGAGGCCCAGGTAGCCGAGCACGAGCACGAGCAGCACCACCACGGCCACGACGAGCCCGGAGCGGCCGGTGCGCAGCTCGCGGCGGCGCACCGCCGCGTTGATGGTTTCAAGGTCGGGACGGGGCTTGCTCATGCCGCACTTCCGCTCGTAGCTTCGCTCGCGCTGCTCACGCCGGTCACGCGCACGTCGACGCGGGAGAGCGTGGCGCCCGTCAGCTCCGCGATGGCGCGGCGCAGCGGGGCGCGTTCGTTGAGGGCCCGCTCGCGCAGCGAGCCGAGCGTGGGGCCCGGGGTGGGCTCGAGAAGTCCGGCCACGGGCAGGTGGAGATTGAGGCGCAAGGCCAGCTCGCCCGCCTCATCGGAGAGGTTCACGCCGATCCGCTCGGCCGGCACGCCGAAGGTGCGCGCCGCGAGGCGGCTCACCACGGAGCGCAGGGCCCGGCTGGAGACGCGGATGTGCCCTGCTGGCACGTCCGCCAGGCCAAGGCCCGACGACGCGGCGGCGCCGTGGGTGCCGAGCGCCGGCGAGGCGATGCCCACGGCGTGGGAGACGTCCTCCGCGTCCAGGACCTCCACGTTGACCTCGGACACGGAGCGCCCCGAGCCGCTCAGCGCGGCGGCTGCTGCGCGCTGGGCCGCCGCGGCGGTGTCGCGCAGCGGGCGGTCGAGCGAGGCAACGATGGACACGTCGACGGCCCACTGCTCCTGCCCCTCGGTCACGGAGACGCCGGCGCCGTCGGGCTGGCCGATCGCGCTGCGCAGGCGGCCCATGGCGCGCGAGGCCGGCTCGCCCACGGCGGCGACGCCGGGGACCACGGCGATGGCCGCGCGCAGGGCGGCCTCCGGCGACTCGTCGACGCTGATCAGTTCGGGTTCGGGGGTGCCGGGCGCAGAGGCGGGCGCCGGGGTGTCGCCGGCTGCGGCGGGCTCCGCCGGCGCGGTGGTTGCCGCCGAGCGCACATCGGGGACGGTCAGTTCGTCGTCGTGCACATCGGCTGGCTCCGCGGCCAGGGAGTCGGCGACCGCGGCCTCGGCGGGAGAGGCGGCCGGCGCAGCGGGAGCTTGAACCGGCCCGGAGGCCACGGGCGCCCCGGGCGAGCGCTCGGGCTTGGGCGCCACGACGGGCAGTGCCGAGG
>JALAHE010000207.1 GCA_022712075.1 Galactobacter sp. | reverse complement strand
TCGAAGAGCGACGCGGCGGCGAGGGTCGAGATGATGCCCGAGGCGAGGCCGATGAGGACCTGGGCCGGCCAGGGTGCGTTGGGGTCGATCGCCAGCCAGGCGGTCGCGGCGCCCTGCACCAGACGGCACGCGAGGACGGCGCGGTGGCGACCCATCCGCGCCCCGAGGGGTGCCGCCAGGCCGCCGAGGGCCAGGGCGACGGCGAGGGGCAGGAGCCCTCGGCCGGCCTCGGCCGGGGAGGAGCCCTGCAGCTGGAGGTGCTGGCCGATCACGAAGACCACACCGGAGGAGGCGCCCATGGCCGCGAGGATGCGCAGGTAGGCGCTGGAGAAGGCGGCGTCGGCGAAGAGCCGCACCTCGATGAGTGGGTCAGGCAGGCGCAGCTGCCGCCGCACGAACCACGCTCCGGCGCCGAGGGCGAGCGCCCCGACGCCAGCGCCCACCCACGGCAGGGAGCCCAGGTGGTGCACGGCATAGCTGAGCCCGGCGAGGAGAACGACGCAGAGGATCACGCTCGTGGCGTCCCAGCGGGGCCGGGTCGGTGAGGTGGTCTCCGGGACAAGCCAGAGGGCCAGCGCGAGCGCGAGCAGCGCGACGGGCACCGCGCCCCACCACAGGAAGCGCCAGCCCGGGCCCTCCGTCAACAGCCCGCCGAGGAGCGGGCCGAACGCCGTTCCGGCGCCGAACGCCGCGGTCCAGGCGCCGTAGGCCAGGACTCGCGACGCCGGGCGGAAGGCTGCGCCGATCGTGGCCACGACGGAGGAGATGACGAAGCCCTCCGCCGCGCCCATCACGATCCGGGAGGCGAGGAGCGCCCCGCCGTGGGGCGCGATGCCCCCCGAGGCAGGCGCCGGCGGCCAGCACCAGGAGCCCGATCACGAGGACGCGTTTGCGGCCGATCTGGTCCCCGAGCCTGGCGCCGGGGACCAGTGTTGCGGCGAGGGCCAAGGGATACGCGTCAACGATCCAGACGGCGAGCGAGGGCTCGATGTTCAGCTGCGCCGAGAGGCTCGGAAGCGCGATGACGACGGCCGAAACGCTCGTGCTGCCGAGCATGACGCTCAGGAGCAAGGGGAGGAGGGCCGGCCACGGATCGACGGGGGAGCGGGACATGGTTCGAGTCTTGGGGCTAGGGTGAGCCCCCACAAGTACGCACTACTTCAGCCAGTACTGACACTTTTGATAGTGAGGAGCGAGCATGCGTGAGCGGACGGCCAAGGCGGTGCTGTGCTCCCCGGCGCTCTGTGACGCGGAGATCGCGGCCACCGTGATGGGCGGCGCGTGGAAGCCCACGCTGCTCGTGACGCTGCACGAGCACGGCTCCGTTCGCTTCGGGGCGCTCGGGCGGCTGGTGGGGGACCCGACGCCCCGCGTGCTGACGCGACAGCTGCGCGAGCTCGAGGCGGACGGCATGGTGGTGCGCACCGTCTATGCGCAGGTGCCGCCCAAGGTCGAGTACTCCCTCACTCCCTTGGGGGAGGGGAGCATCCCCCTGCTGAGGATGCTGGCCCAATGGGGCGCGGACTACGCGGCCCCGCACCGCGACGACGCGGCGGGCCGGGACGCCCCCGCGCACTAGCGCCGGCGGCTCAGGCCCCGCCGTGCTCGCGGACGAAGGGGCCGAGCAGCTCGGCGACGCTCGCCTGGGCCTGCTCGCGGCTCGCCCCCGCCTCGAGGCGGCGGGTGGCGGCGTGCACCACGGCGTTGATGAGCTCCGCCACGGCCTCGGGATCGGCGACCCCGAGGGTCTTGAGCGCCTCGGCGAGCGGCTCGCTGATCTGCTGGTGCATCGAGTGCGCCTCGGCGCCGATCGCCTCGCCGGGGGCCAGGGTGGCGAGGGCCGCGCCTACGGCGTGCTCGCCGTCGGCCACGAGGTCCAGGTTGGAGCTCGCGTAGGCCAGGACGGCGTCGGCCGGCGTGGGGGCCGCCGCCATCGCGGAGGTGATGCGCTCGGCCCACCGCGGGAAAATGTCCTTCACGAGACCCTCGAGCAGCGCCTGGCGCGAGGAGAAATACTGGTAGACGCTCGACCGAGCGAGCCCGGCTCGGGCGGCAACGTCGGCCATGCTCGGCGCCTTGCCGCTTTCCCTGAGCAGCTCCCGCGTGGCGTCGAGGAGGGCGCGGACCTGGGCCGCGTGGTGCTCCGCCACCGAGGGGGCGCTGATCTTGGGCATGGGTCCTTCCGGGTGCTTCCAACGCGTGAGCCCCGCCGGAGGACGGGGCCGTGCTCCTCAGCCTAGCCGCGCCCGCGCGCGAGCGGGCCCCCGTGTCCTTGCGCGGGTCCGCGCGGGCGGCGGCCGTAGATTGGGGCGGTGCCGCCCCGCAAGTTCCCCTCCCGCCGCTCGAGCGCCCAGAGCGCCCGCTACGCCAAGCGCCGCCGCAACCGGCTCGCCAAGGTGGACAACGACCTCACGGACGCGCAGTGGCACGCCCTCATGGACGCCTGGGGAGGCTGCGCGTACTGCCAGGGGCAGGGGGCGGCGCTGCAACGGGACTGCGTCATGCCCGTCTCCCGCGGCGGGCGCTACACCCTTGGCAACGTGGTGCCGGCCTGCGCCTCCTGCAACGCGAGCAAGCACAACGCCGAGGTGACCGGCTGGCTGCGCCGCAAGAAGCTCGACGAGCGGGCCTTCCTCGAGCGCCACGCGGTGATCCTGCGCGAGCTCGGCGCGCACCAAGACTGAGCCGGCCGGGGCCCGCCCGGACAACGCCTCGCGTTTCATCGAGGATTCTTTGCGCTTCGGGCGATAGTGTCGCCGCATGAGCGCCAGCCAGGTTCCCCCAGCCGTCCCCACCGACCGCGTCCGCGTCGACCCGGGTGCCGCGGCGCTGCGCTCGCCGGCCGAGACGACACGACACCTGCGCGAGGGCGCCCGCAGCCGCGTGGCGCACTCGCGCCGCTTCCGCATGGCGCAGCTGGAGGCCTTCGACCGCATGCTGCGCGTGCACCGCGAGGAGATCTTCTCCGCGCTCGCCGCGGACCTCGGCAAGAACCAGGTGGAGTCGCAGGCCACCGAGCTGCAGATCGTGCAGACGGGCCTCGACCACGCCAAGCGCCACCTCGAGGACTGGATGCGCACCCGCTCCGTCCCGAGCCCCTTTGTGCTGGCCCCCGTCACCACCACCGTCACGGCCCGGCCGCTCGGCATGGTGCTGATCATCGCGCCGTGGAACTACCCCATCAACCTGACGCTGGCCCCGCTAGTGGAGGCCATCGCGGCCGGCAACACCGTGGTGCTCAAGCCGAGCGAGTTGGCCCCGGCCACCTCCGCGCTCCTGGAGCGGATCATTCCGGCGTTCCTCGACCACCGCGCCGTGGGCGTGGTGACGGGCGGCCCCGAGGTCACCACCGAGCTGCTGCAAGAGAAGTTCGACCACATCTTCTACAC
>JALAHE010000206.1 GCA_022712075.1 Galactobacter sp. | reverse complement strand
CGGAGATGACGTCACCCGCGATGCGGGGATCCGTGGCCACGACGGCGATGGGGCGTTGCCCCGCCTCGACCTCGTTGAATCCGAGGACCACGGCGGCGGCCTGCGCCAGGCCCATGGAGAGTTCGGGGGTGATCAGGTCGTTCGCGAGGCCGCGAACGCCATCGGTGCCAAAGAGTCGTGCCATAAGACGCGATTCTAGACCGATCGGCACGCTTCCCCGCCATGGCGTGCCGCCGGCGGCGCGGGTGGGGACGCGGGTCGCGGCGCCGCCCGCGGCGCCTCAGTCGCCGACGGTGCGACTGATGAGGCCCCGGATGCCGTCGAAGTGCCCGCGCATGCGGGCCGTGGCGAGCTCCTTGTCGCCAGCGGCGACGGCGTCGTAGATGCCGCGGTGCTCGCGCGAGGTCTCGGCGAGGTCCACGGCGTCGGGCGAGAGCGTCTCGTGCATGCCGGAGTAGGCGGCCCAGAAGACGTCGAGCAGATTGCTCAGGAGGGCGTTTTCGAGGGGCGCGAAGAGCGCGCGGTGGAACTCGCGATCCGCCGCGACGAGCGACTCGCCGCGGGCGGCGCAGGCCTCCATCTCCTCCACCGCAGCGCGGACGGCGTCGAGCGACTCCGGCGTCATTGCGTCCACCGCCGCGGCGATCAGCTCGGATTCCAGCGCCTGGCGCACGTCAACGAGTTCAACCGCCTCGCGGCCGGAGTGGGCCAGCGACATGCGGGCATGGAACTCGAGAGTGACGGCGAGCGCGTCGAGCTTCTTCTTTGCAACAAACATGCCGTAGCCGTGGCGGACGTCAACGATGCCGATGGCCTGCAGCACCTTGAGGGCCTCCCGGACGGTATTGCGCCCGACCCCCAGCGCCTCCACGAGCTCCAGCTCCGTGGGCAGCGGGTCGCCGGGCAGGAGGCCGCGCTCCAGGATGAGAGCCATGATCTCGTGTTGCAAGGCGCGAGAGCGCAGCTTGGCGCTCTCGCGTGCTTTGTTCGCGGTGCTGGTGGTCATCGCGGCTCAGTGCCCTCCTCGAGCGAAGTGGTGATCACGGTCGTAGCGGTCCAACAACGCCATTGTGTCGCCCCTCATCACGCATTGTGTCCTAGTTGACGCGTCGATGTGATCTGCCCTACGTTTGTGTCTCGTGTAGGACATCCTACATCCCACCCCGCTTCACTCCACCGACACCCCTAAGGCGGTTTCATGAACTCCCCCGAGATCCTCGCGCAGGGCACTTCACGTCGTACGGTGCTCAAGCTTGCCGGTGCCATGGGCCTGGCCAGCGCGTTCGCTGCCACGCTGGCAGCTTGCTCCTCCTCGGACTCCGGCTCCGCCGCCGGTTCCGCGAGCAAGACCATCGAGGCGGGCATGTCCTACCCCCTCTCCACCGGCTTCGATCCGATGACTTCCTCGGGCGCCACCCCCATGGCCGCCAATCTGCACGTCTTCGAGGGCCTCACCGAGCTGCACCCCGCCACCCGCGAGCGCTACAACGCCCTCGCCGCTGCCGACCCCAAGAAGATCGACGAGAAGACCTACGAGGTCTCGATCCGCGACGGCGCCACGTTCCACAACGGCAACAAGGTCACCGCCGAGGACGTCGCCTACTCCTTCGAGCGCGTGCTCGATCCGGGCAACGCCGCCCTGTTCGCCCAGTTCATCCCCTTCATCGACAAGGTCACGGCGAAGGACGCCACGACCGTGACGATCAAGCTCAAGTACGCCACGCCCCTGCTGGCCGACCGCCTCTCCGTGGTCAAGGTCGTGCCGAAGGCCGTCGCCTCCGCCGATCAGAAGGCCTTCGACGCCGCCCCGATCGGCACCGGCCCGTACAAGCTGGTCTCCGCCACCAAGGACGACAAGATCGTCTTCGAGCGCTTCGACGCCTACAACGGCCCCATGCCGGCGAAGGCCCCCGGCATGACCTGGTACCTGCTCTCCGACGCCGCCGCCCGCGTCTCCGCCGTGGAGTCCGGCCGCGTGCAGGTCATCGAGGACGTCCCCTACCTGGACATGGACCGCCTGAAGGCCAGCGCCACGGTGGAGTCCGTGCAGTCCTTCGGCCTCATGTTCCTCATGTTCAACTGCAAGGCCAAGCCGTTCGACGACGTGCGCGTGCGCCAGGCGTTCCAGTACGCCGTGGACCGCGAGTCGATCATCACCAAGGCGCTGCTCGGCAACGCCACGGCCGCGACCTCGTACGTGCAGAAGGAGCACCCGAACTACCACGAGGCCTCCACCGTCTACACCTACGACGCGGACAAGGCCGCCTCCCTCCTGAAGGAGGCCGGCGTGACCTCGCTCAAGGTCGAGCTGCTGACGACGGACACCTCGTGGGTCAAGGACGTTGCCCCGCTCATCATCGAGACGTGGAACAAGCTTCCCGGCGTCGAGGTCACGCTGCAGTCCCTGCAGTCCGGCGCGCTGTACGCCGACAACGTCGACAAGGGCACCTACCAGATCGTGGCCGCCCCGGGCGATCCCTCCGTCTTCGGTCAGGACATGGACCTGCTGCTCTCGTGGTTCTACCGCGGCGCCGTGTGGCCCGAGAAGCGCTTCTTCTGGTCGGACACGGCCGAGTACAAGAAGGTCCAGACCCTGCTGGATACGGCGGCCCAGACCACCGACACGGCCAAGGCCCAGGAGTCCTGGAACCAGATCGTTGACATCGTCGCCGAGCAGGCGGCGCTGTACCCGCTCTTCCACCGCAAGCTGCCCACCGCGTGGAAGGCCGATCAGCTCACGGGCTTCAAGCCGCTGCCCACGACCGGCCTGTCCTTCGAGGGCGTCGGCCGCGCCTGACGCACCCGCCCCCGGGGCGCCGCTGACCCCCAGCGGCGCCCCGGACCGCTTG
>JALAHE010000205.1 GCA_022712075.1 Galactobacter sp. | reverse complement strand
CCTTCGATACCTTGCCGCCCGAGCTGCGCCGCCCCGTCGAGCTCTTCGGGCTCATGGACCTCGCAGCCCCGGCGCTCACGCGCTCGCGCGAATCGGTCCCCGGCCCAGGCGCCGAAACCCCGCCGCCCGGCGTCGTTCGCACCGTGCGCCCGGACGGCACCGAACGCTGGCTGCGCTTGCCGGGCCTGCGCCTTGAGGCCCGCGATCTCGACACCACCGACACCCCCACCACCCCGACCACCAAGGAGCCCACCGCGTGAGCCAGCAGAATCCCGAGGAGCGCGGACTCGAGGACGCGAGCGCGGCGAGCCTCGCCCTCTTCGACGGCGACGAGGGCAGCCTCGAGCTCGAACAGCGAGAGGCGCTCGTGGCGCTTCTGCGCGCGCAGGTGCTGACCGCTGCGCGACGCCCGCGCGAGTTCGAGGCCCTCTTGCGCCACCGCGCGGTGCTCACCTCGCGCCTGCACGACCTCTTCCTCGACCTCGTCGTGGACGCCGAACGGGGCGTCGCCTACAAGGTGCAGATCCGCGCGGAAGGGACGGCACACTTCCCGGCGCTGCTGCGCGAAAGCGCCTACACGCGCGAGGAGACGATCCTGCTGGTGCACCTGCGCCAGGCGCGGCTGGTCGGCCGAGCGGCGGGGGAGGAACACGTGTTCATCGACCTCGAGGAATGCCTGGAGGCCATCGAACGCTTCCGCCCCGAGCACGCGACCGACGTCGCCGGCGATCTGGCCAGGGCCAAGCGCGCGGTGAAGGAGATGCAAGCGGCAGGGGTGCTCGCGAGCACTGCCACGCAGGACCGGTTTGCCATCACCTCCGTCATCGAGGTCGTCCTTCCCGTCGCCCGCCTGCAGGAGCTCATTGAGGCCCTCGGCGCCCCGGGCACGGGCGGGGACACCCTGCTTTCCCATGCCTCCACCGAGCTGTCCGAGGAGGACCATGACTGAGATCCCGCTCTTCGCAGGCTTTTCCGATGCCAGCGCCCAGTGGCGCGCCGAGCGCCTGCAGCTCGTGAACTGGGGTGGCTTCCACGGGCACCACGAGGTGGAGCTCTCCCGCGGCGCCACGCTCATCTCCGGCGCCTCCGGCACGGGCAAGTCGACGCTGCTCGACGCCTACCTGGCGCTCATGATGCCCTCCACGGTGCCCTTCAACGGCGCGTCGAATGACGCGACGAGCGGGCGAGCCCGCGGCGCCGACCAGCGCAATGTGCTCAGCTACCTGCGAGGCAAGCGCGACACCACGCGAGACGGCGAGTCGCTGACCGATCAGGTGCTGCGCGGCGACGGCGCGCCCGTGTGGGGTGGCATCGCCCTCACCTTCCTCGACGACATGAAGCGCCGCTTCACCGCGGTCCGCCTCTATCTGGCCGACGCGGCGGCGCGCACCAGCTCCGACGTGCAGATGCGCCTCTTCACCCGGCCGGACGCCGTGTCCCTGGCCGAGTTCGAGCCGTTCGCCGAACGCCGCTTCGACCCGCGGGCCTTGCGCTCCGCGCTGCCTGGGCTGGCCTATCACGACACGGCGTTGAAGTTCACCGAGACGCTGACCACGCGGCTCGGCATCGGTGCCAACGGCAACGGCGACAACGCCCTGCGCCTCCTCGCCCGCATCCAGGCCGGCCACCAGGTGCGCACCGTCGATTCCCTGTACAAGCAGATGGTGCTCGAGGAGCCGGCAACCTTCCGCGCCGCCGAGCGCGCCGTGGAGCAGTACTCGAGCCTCGACCGCGCGTACCGCGATCTGGAGCAGGACGGGGCCAAGGCCCGCGCCCTGGCCCAGATCGACGAGGCGCACGCCGCCTACTCCGGCGCTCTCGAGCGCGCGGCCAGGCTTGACCGCTACGGCGTCCGCGACGAAGGGGTGCACACCGGCTTCTCCCTGTGGTCGCTCCTGACGCACCGGCGCCTGCTGCTGGAGGCCGAGGCCGCCAACCGCGCCCAGCGCGAGGGAGTGAGCACCGCGCTGCTCGGTGCCGAGGCGGGCAAGGCCTCCCTCGAGATCGATCTGCACGAAATCGAAGAGCAGCTGCGCGAGGCCGGCGGCGGGGCCCTCAACCTCCTGGAAAGCAAGCTCGACGGCGCGCAGGCGCAGGCCACGGCTGTGTCCCGCGCCCGGGCCCGCTTCACCGAGCTCACGGCGGCGCTCGAGATGCCGTGCGCCACGGCCGCCGACTTCACGGCGCTGGTCGAGGAGAGCAGCCGCTTCGCCGACGGTGTCGACGCGGAGCGCGACGAGCTGGGTGCGCTCCGTGACGCCAAGGTGGCGGCCGCGCCGGCCCTGAAGGAGCGCCGCACCGAACTGCTGCGCGAGTTCGAGTCCCTCCGCGGCCGCGCGAGCCGCGTCCCGATGGCGTACGACGCCGCGCGGCGGCAGATCGCCGAGGCAAGCGGCCTGTCGGTGAGTTCCCTTCCCTTTGCCGCCGAGCTGAT
This sequence comes from Galactobacter sp., assembly GCA_022712075.1. Taxonomy (GTDB): domain Bacteria; phylum Actinomycetota; class Actinomycetes; order Actinomycetales; family Micrococcaceae; genus Galactobacter. The sequence continues at coordinate 5,804 of JALAHE010000205.1, read as the reverse complement.
GGACGTGGCCCCGGGCCAGGAGGCCTGGCGCCTGGCGGCCGAGCTGACCCTGCGAGGGGTGGGTCTGACGCTGCTCGTCGACGAGCGCGAGCAAGCCAGGTTGCGCACCGCGATCGACGGGCTGAGCCTCGAGGTGCGCCTGCACTTCGAGGGCGTTTCCCTGGGGGAGCAGGCCCCGGCGCCGAGCGAGGCACGGATGCTCTCCGCTCGCCTGGTCTTCAAGGACTCGCCGTTCACCTCGTGGGTCAAGGAACGCGTCCAGCGCCCGGGCGTCGACCACGTCTGTGTCAGTACGCCGGAGGAGCTCGGCGGCTCGGAGCCAAAGGTCACGATGTCCGGGCAGACCTCGCGCGGGCGCGCCGGCGCCCACGGCCGGGCGGCCGGCCGCGACGACGTGCTCGGTTTCTCCAATGCGGACCGCGTGCAGGCCATCAAGGAGGCTGCGGCCTCGCTCACGGCGGCGCTAGTGGCGCTCGACACCGAGCGCGCAGCACTCGATGCCAGGTTGCTCGCCCTGCGCGAGCGGGAGACCGCCTTCTCCGCGGTGGCGACGCACACCTGGGAGCAGATCGACCTGGCGGGGGCCCACGAACGGGTCGACGCCCTGCGCCACGAGATCGCTGAGATGGTGCAGCGCAACGACGCCCTGGCACCCTTGCGGGCCAGGCACGCCGAGCTGAAGACCGCCGTGGAGGCTGCCAAGCACGAGTATTGGGCCCTCGATGCCAAGCTCAAGCGCTTGGACACCGAGTGGGGCGAGATCGCCGAGGCGCAGGACAAGATCAACGATCAACTCGACGAGGCCCCGGCCGAGGCGTTCCTCTCGGAGTCGGACGCGGCGGAGCTTGACGCCATCCTGTTCGAGCGCGACGCCGAGGTCACGCCGGCCCGGCTGCCCGGCGTCGTGCGGTCGCTGCGCTCAGTGCTGACCGAGGAATCCAACCGCAGTGCCGCCGAGGCCCGGCGCGAGGCCGAACACCTGCGCGGGATCTTCGAGGCATTTAACGAGCGCTGGCCGGATCCCGACCGCGGGGGAGACGTCGCCGCGTATCCGGACTTCAAGGCGATCGCCGACGACATCGAACGCCACGGCCTGCACCAGCGCCGCGAGGCCTTCCAGCGGCAGTTCCAGGCCTGGAGCGGGCAGGACCTGCGCCTGCTTTCCGATGCCTACGACGTCGCCATGGACGACATCGACGAGCGCCTGGAGCCGGTCAACCACATCCTCGCCTCGCTGCCCTTCGGGCCGGGCCGGGATCGGCTCAGCATCGTGGTGCGGCGCCTCCGCCGCCGCGAGCTCGAGGAGTTCCGCTCCACCCTGCGCGAGCTCTCGGCCACCGCGGAGACCGAGGGAACGAGCCCCGAAGCGGCCCAGGCGAGCTTCGCCCGGCTGCGCGAGCTCATGACGCTGCTCTCGGCGACCGAGGGCGCAGCGGCGATCCGACGCGACGAGCTCCTTGACGTGCGCAAGCACCTCGAGATCACGGCGAGCAAGGTGGACACGGCCGGGCGCGAGCTCTCCACGTACTCCTCGCTCGGCGGTAAGAGCGGCGGCGAGTCGCAGGAGCTGGTGGCGTTCATCGTGGGTTCGGCGCTGCGGTATCAGCTCGGAGACGAGACGCGCACGCGCCCGCGCTTTGCCCCGGTGTTCCTCGACGAGGGCTTTGTGAAGTCGGACGCCGAGTTTGCCGGACGCGCCGTGGCCGCGTGGAAGGGCCTGGGCTTCCAGCTCATTGTTGGGGCGCCGCTTGACAAGGTGACCGCCCTAGAGCCGCACATGGACCTAAACCTCTCGGTCACGAAGGACCAGGCCACCGGGTACTCCTATGTGACGGCATTCCACGACGCGGCGGCACCGGGCGAGGAGCTCCCCGCGGGGGAGTAGGACGTCACGCTCGCGCCGGCCCGCCGCCCAAACTTGGGCGGCGGGCCGGTCCTCGTCCAGGCTGGGTCTCATGCCAGCATCGCAACCCGCCCAGCGCTCGCTCGTCCCAGAACTCGGCGCCGGGCTCGTCACCACGCTCGTGGGCTTCACCTCGTCCTTCGCCGTGGTGCTCACGGGCTTGGCCGCCGTGGGCGCCAGCCAAGCCCAGGCGGCGTCGGGCCTTGGTGCACTCTGCCTCATAGTGGGGCTCGGCACGCTGGGACTCTCGATCGCGACGCGGCGCCCGGTGACCCTCGCCTGGTCAACCCCGGGGGCGGCGCTCCTGGGCGGCTCGGCCGCCTTGCCCGGCGGCTTCGGGGACGCCGTCGGCGCCTTCTTGGCGTGTGCCGCGGCGATCGTGGTGACAGGGCTCTGGCCGCGGCTGGGCGAACTCGTGGGCCGGATTCCGGCCTCGCTGGCCCAGGCCATGCTCGCCGGCGTCCTGCTGCCCCTGTGCCTCGCGCCCGTCACCGCGGCGGCGGCCAATCCCGCGTGGGTGCTGCCGACCGTGCTGGTCTGGGTGCTCGGCCTGCGCTGGTGGCCCCGCTGGGCAGTGCCCGCCGCCTTTGCCGCGGCGCTCGCGAGCGTGGGAGTGGCCTTCCTGATCGGCGTGGCGCACGTTGAGGCCTCGGCCTTGGCGCCGTCCCTCGAGCTGGTGGCCCCCAGCCTCTCCTGGCCGGCCGTGGTGGGCATCGCCCTGCCGCTCTACATAGTCACGATGGCCTCGCAGAACGTGCCGGGCGTCGCCGTGATGGCCTCCTTCGGCTACACCGTTCCGTGGCGGGCCACGCTGCTGGTGACCGGGGCCGGTTCCGCGGCCTCGGCGTTGGCCGGCGGGCACGCGATCAACCTCGCCGCCATCAGCGCAGCGCTTGCGGCGGGGGAGGAGAGCGGGGTGCCGCGCGAGGCGCGTTGGCGCAGCGCGGCCTTCGCGGGTGCCCTCTACGTGGCCCTGGCCGCCGGCGCAGCGGCGCTCGCGGCCATCGCCCTGGCCGCGCCGGGCGGCCTGTTGGTCGCGGTGGCCGGCCTGGCGCTCATCGCCACGCTCGGCTCGGCAGTGCAGGGCGCATGGGAGGATTCACCCTCGCGCATCGCGGTGGTCGCGACGTTCCTCGTGGCGGCCTCCGGCGTGAGCGTGGCGGGGATCGGCGCCGCCTTCTGGGCGCTCGTGGTCGGGCTGGCGTTGCGCTGGGCACCCGGGCGGCGGGGGGCCGGCGGCCCCGCGCGCCCCGTGCCGCCGGATGCACGACGGCGCAGCGCGCGGCCGGTTGCCTCAGCTTCCGTCGCGCAGGTCAGCCAATCGGCGTTCCTCGAGGCTGATCGAGGCAAACTCGGCCACGCGGCCCTGGCCGAGGGGCGCCTGGGCGGCCAAGCCAAGGTGTAGACCCTCCAGCTCGTCCGTCGTGCCCAGGCGGAAGACGCGCAGGAAGCGCCAGCGAACGCCGTCGGGGGAGTGGTGGAACGCGAAGGCCTCGCCGAGCCGGGAGACGCGCAGGTGGACGGTGTCGGCCTCGATGACGTCGCCATTGGAGTCGTCGGAGAAGCCGTTCGTGACGACCCCGACCACCATGGCCTCGGCCTCGGGGGAGTACTCGAAGCAGAGCTTGGCCCAGCGGCGCTCGTTGACGTACAGGGCCAGGACGCCGGCGTCGTAGGTTGAACGCTCGCCGGGCACCGTCACCCTCGCCGAGAACACGAAGTCTCCCTCCGGCGCCGGGGCGGCGAGCACCGGGGCGCCTCGCGTGAGCGAGCCACTCACGGGATCGGCGATGAGATCGGTGTTGGCCGGCGCGGTCACGACGACGGCACCTGCCTCGGCGTCGATGCTGGCGTCGCCGAAGCCCGCCACGAAGGTCAGCCGCGCGAGAAGATCCTGGGTGCTCGTCATGGCTCCATGAGACCACGCGCCGAGTGCGCGCAGCTACGGCACGACGCCTGCGTTCACGATGAGTCGCGTGGGCGCGGTGAACGGTACGTTCGCGTGAGCGAGGGGAGCCTTGCGTCAGCCTTACTTGACATAATGTAGATTATCGGCGCGGCGGAAGCGATCGAGAGGCGTGCCGCCAGCCCCGGTGAATCCGCGGGTCCCAAAGAAGCGCTGACCGCCCCGACCTCAACCCAGCCGGTCACCCCAGCGCCGCTGCGCGCGCCAGTGACGCCAGTGACGCCAGCGCAACGATGACATTACCGCGTGCACGGCGACGTCATCACCGACGAGCCCAGACCCCCTCGGCTGTCCGCGATCCGCCGTGACGCACAGTCGACTCACCCTCCACAGGGCACCCGTAGTCCCCTGTCGAAGCGACGCACGTAGGTGATCTTCCTCATATCATTTCGTTCGTTATGTATACCTGCGGAAATACGCCGCTCGCTAGGAAATCTGTTTTGAAAGGGGTTGCGTTCGCGAGCCTGTGCCGAAAACTGCCTGCAATTGCGGGCCATTACAAAACCTTCGTTGATGAACTTTAAACAGATTGGGACCCCTAGCACTCAGCGTCGGGCGCGCCTATGGTCTCACCATAAGCACTTTGCGCAGGCCAAATGTATACACAGCTTGTTCCGCGCAACGTCGCCTCGCCCGGCTTCCCCCGCCGGAGCAGCCGCCCTCTCCCGGCGGCCGCGGGGCTCCCCCTTCCTCCTCGCCGAAAGCACAACGATGTCCTTGCGAATGCGAATCCTCCGCCCCGCCGTGTGGCTGACCGCCGGCCTGGCCCTCGTCCTGCCTGCCACGTCGCTCGCAGCGCCGGCAGCCGTCGCGGCGAACGCGCAGGTTGAGGCCACATCCACGGTGAACGCGACCGTCTCACTCAAGGTCCCGAGCGTTTCGCAGTCCACGCCCTTCGGGTCGACGCCGACCGCCGCGTTGCTTGTCAACGGGGCGCAGCTCTGGATCGAGGGCACGGGCGGCGGAGTCACCCTCGAACGCAAGGACGGCTCCCGCTGGGTGCGCGTGTCAGCGCTGCCGGTGTACCTCTCCGGTGGTCGCCGCTATGTCACGGTGACGATCCCCCGGCACCTTGCAGACTCCCTGGCCGGGCGCAGCGTGCAGTTCCGCGTCAAGGCAGCGTCCACGCCCACGACCCGGGCCTGGACGAGCGCGTCGCAGAACCGCACCCTGCCCAAGCGATCCACCAAGGTCGTTTCAACTGGCCTCGAGGGCTACCGGGGTTCCATCGTTTCCGCCGTCGCAGCGCCCCGCGTGAGCGCCACCTTCTCCAACGCCGAGGGCCGCACCGCCGCCCTGCAGCGCAAGGTGGGCTCGCAATGGCGCACGGTCGCCACGGCCACGGTGCGCCGGGCGACGGCCACTGTCCGCATGCCCCTGCCCACCTCGGCGCGCGCCACCTCGAACTACCGCTGGGTCGTCTCGGCCACGGCATCGGCACACTCCGCCAGCTCCAGCGCCGCAAAGATCGTGACCGAGAATCCCCGCAAGTACACGGGGTACAAGGGCACCCTGCGCCAGCACATCAGGAGCTACTGTCCCACTACGCTGATCCAGATCCATTCCCGCGCCGGCGGCTACGCGGGGCTTGCCTACATCGGCACCGACCAGATCGCGATCGTCAGCGGCCTCACGGGCGCCTTCCGCAAGCTTGCGGCGCTTCACGAGTGCGCCCACCTGCGCCAGTACGCCGTGGCCATGAAGCACGGGGTTTCGTGGGAGGCGCTCAAGGTCCGGATGAACAAGATCTACGGCACCAGCGGCAACCTCGGCATGGAAATGAACGCCACGTGCACGGCCAAGGCCATGGGTGCCAGCCTCATCAAGGGCGCCGGCTACACAACCAATTGCTCCGGAGCGCGCGGTCGCGCCGGAGTGGCCATCAAGGCCGGCCGTCTCCCGTAGTCCAGGCGCCTGAACCGCGCACATCGGTGG
>JALAHE010000204.1 GCA_022712075.1 Galactobacter sp. | reverse complement strand
CGGCAGCGCGGTCTTGGAGAGCAGGAACGTGCCGCGCGCGTTGATGTCTTGCATGAGGTCGTAGCGCTTCATGTCCACGGCGTCCGTGGGGCTCAGGTCGATCGCGGAGGCGTTGTTCAGCACGATGTCGAGGCCGCCGAACGTGTCGACGGCGGCCTGGACGGCGCGCTCAACGTCGGCGTCGACGCGCACGTCGCCGACCACGGCGAGCGCGCGCCCACCGGAGGCCTCGATCTCGGCGGCGGCCGTGTGCACGGTGCCCTCGAGCTTGGGGTGCGGCTGGTCGGTCTTGGCCAGCAGCACCACGTTGGCGCCGTCCTGGGCGGCCCTCAGCGCGATGGCCAGGCCGATGCCGCGGCTGCCGCCGCTCATGATGATGGTGCGCCCGGCCAGCGAGCGTGTGGGCTGGGTCTCGTTGCTCATGGGGCCAGCGTAGCGGGCGCGCGTCCGGATTGTTACCCATGAGTAATGTTTTGCTGTCGACCCGTACGACGGCGCGGCGCCGCGCCAGGGCGCGCGGGCGCCGGCCTGCGCGCCTCCCCACGAGCCAGCGCCGGCTTTTTGTGCGATTCCTCCAAAGGCGCCCCGGCGGGGTGGGCCTAGACTGTCCAGCGGCGGCGTTGCGGTTGTTCCTTTCCGCCAAGACGTCCGCGCCGAGAACCCTCGGCCGCCAGCACCTCAACACAGGAGCCTCACCTCGTCATGATCGAGAGCCAGGACGCCCCGTTCGACCTGACCACCACGGCCGGCAAGCTCGCCGACTTCCGCGCCCGACGCGAGGCCGGGCTGGCCCCCAGCGGTCAGGCGGCCATCGAGAAGCAGCATGCGCGCGGCAAGCACACCGCCCGCGAGCGCATCGAGATGCTCCTGGATCCCGAGTCCTTCGTGGAGTTCGACACCCTGCGCGTGCACCGCACCCACGCCTTCGGCATGGAGAAGAAGAAGCCCCTGGGCGACGGCCTGGTCTCCGGCTACGGCACGATCGATGGCCGACTCGTGGCCGTCTACTCCCAGGACTTCACCGTCTACGGCGGCTCGCTCTCCGAGATCAACGGCCAGAAGATCGTCAAGGTGCAGGAGTTCGCCCTGCGCAACGGCTGCCCCGTGGTGGGCATCAACGACGGCGGCGGCGCGCGCATCCAGGAGGGCGTTGCCTCGCTCGCCATGTTCGCCGACATCTTCCGCGGCAACGTCCACGCCTCGGGCGTGGTCCCGCAGATCTCCGTCATCATGGGCCCCTGCGCCGGCGGCGCCGCCTACTCCCCCGCCCTGACCGACTACATCGTCATGGTGGACAAGACTTCCCACATGTTCATCACGGGCCCCGACGTCATCAAGACCGTCACGGGCGAGGACGTGGACATGGAGACGCTCGGCGGCGCCCGCCACCACAACCAGGACACCGGCACGGCCACCTACCTGGCCCCCGACGAGGAGGATGCGCTCGACTTTGTGCGCGAGCTGCTCTCCTACCTGCCCTCCAACAACCTGGCCGAGCCCGCCCTGGAGCCCGCCGACCAGGAGCTCTTCATCACGGACGAGGACGAGGAGCTTGACACGCTCATCCCCGACTCCGCCGCGCAGCCGTACGACATGCGCACCGTGATCGAGCACATCATGGACGACGGCGCCTTCTTTGAGGTGCAGGCGCTCTACGCCCCCAACGTCATCATCGGCTACGGCCGCGTCGAGGGCGCCACGGTGGGCGTGGTGGCCAACCAGCCGATGCAGTTCGCCGGCACGCTCGACATCAACGCCTCCGAGAAGGCGGCCCGCTTTGTGCGCCACTGCGACGCCTTCAACATCCCGATCCTGACGCTCGTGGACGTCCCCGGCTTCCTGCCAGGCAAGGATCAGGAGGACCTCGGCATCATCCGCCGCGGCGCCAAGCTGCTCTACGCCTACGCCGAGGCCACCGTCCCCAAGCTCACGGTCATCACGCGCAAGGCCTTCGGCGGCGCCTACATCGTCATGGGCTCCAAGAAACTCGGCGCCGATCTGAACTTCGCTTGGCCCACCGCCCAGATCGGCGTTATGGGCGCCCAGGGCGCCGTGAACATCCTCTTCCGCCGCGATCTCGCAGCGGTCGAGGCCGAGGGCGGCGATGTCGAGGCCCGCCGCGCGCAGATTGTTGCCGATTACGAGGCCGAGCTGCTCAACCCGTACCAGGCAGCCGAGCTCGGCTACCTCGACGCGGTCATCGCGCCGAGCGAGACCCGCCTGCAGATCGTGAAGGGCCTGCGCGCCCTGCGGGATAAGCACTCCTCGCTTCCCGCCAAGAAGCACGGGAACATCCCGCTGTGAGCGCCGCGCGCCGGCCGTGGGCCGAACCAGACGAGGCGTCCTCCGGCGAGGACGCCCCCTTCCTGCGCGTCGTGCGCGGGGAACCGACCCCCGAGGAGCTCGCCGCGGTCACGGCCGTGCTGGTCGCGGCGGCGGCCGCCTCGTCCCGCGAGGACGAGGAGCCCAAGGAGGCGACCCGCTCGGACGTGCTGCGCCGCAGCGCCCGCCTGCGCTCGCGCCTCATGGCCGTCCCGGGCGCGTGGCGCGCCCGCGGAAGGTGAGCCAAACCACACCCGTGCACTAGGCTGAACGCCCCGGCACCGCCGCCCCACGAGGGGCCCGCAGCCGGGGCGTTTCTCGTCGATTCAGGGGGCATCGTGGGCACAGTGCGGGGCGCAGGCCGAACGGCTCGGCGCGGCAGCGCGCGCGTTCTCCGCCCCGCCGCGGCGCTCGCGATCGCCGCGGCCCTGCTCGCCGCCTGCACCCCGGGCGGCCCGGGCGGCGCCTCCTCCCCCGCCCCGGCGTCCTCGACGGCCCAGACCGCCCAGACCGCCCAGACCGAGCCGGCGGCCACGGGCGCCGGCCGCGGGGACGACGCCGACATGGCAGACGGCGGCAGCACCATCGTGGGCGTGGCCCCCAACGACGACGGCACCGGCACGCTCCTGGAGGGCTCCGGCGCGCACGCCGAGCTGGGCCGCGGCACCGGCGCCCCGCTGGCCGAGGGGACACCAAGCGCCGGGCTCACCTGGGGCGACGGCACCCCCGTTCGCCTCGACGTCCTGTCCGTCTCGCAGGCGAGGCAGGTGCCGGCCGAGGAGCTGCGCCGGGACGTGAGCGAGCAATGGAACAGCTGGATCGAGGGCGCGCCGGAGGGTTTCTCCCTCATCCCGGCATCCGCGGCGGACGCCGACGGCGCGCTGGAGAGGGTGTTGACCATCGCCATCTCCGATGCGTATTACACCGCCGATGAGGGCGCGGAGGTGCCCCGCCCTCGCGCTGGCTACGTCGACGCCTCCGGCTGGCACGGCGGACCCCAGATCAGCATCAATCCCTTCAACTACGGGAGTCAGCCCCTCTGGTCCTCTGGCGGGCGCCTCTACTGGGTGGACGACGGTTCCTCGATGGATCCCGACGTGGCTGCCCGCGATTGGAGCATCAACAGCTGGGCCCCGGGCGAGAAGAAGGTGACGGTCGTCGCCGATGGCAAGGACGATGCCTCGCTTGAGCCGCCGAATGCCGCCGTCGTCGTGGGCGATTCCGTCTACTTCTCCTCCGTCGACGTCACGGACTTCTGGGGCGCCACCTCGCTCTTTTCCGCTCCACTGAAAGGCGGCCGGCTCAAGAAGCTCGTCTCGGGTGCCGGCAAGCCCCACGCCGCAGGGGGCGGAGTGGTCTTCGAGCGCTACTTCGAGCCCCGCACCTCTGAGGAGTACGCCTACGACGGCAACGCGCTCGTCGCCTCCGTGCAGAAGCTCGAGCCCGGCAAGAAGCCGGAGACGCTCGTGAGCGTCTCCCGCGCCGAGATCATGCGCGGCCTCAAGGGATCCCAGGATCCGGAGGCCAGCCTTCCCTTTGACGCCAGCGGCTTCCCGGTCACGTCACTGACGTTGCTCTCCGCCGATGCCGACACGGTGGTGCTCCGCCAGCGCGGTCAGGCGGTGATCCTGCGCCCCGACGATCGCTCCGGTACTCGCCTCCTCCCCCTCATGCGCGCGAGCAGCGACTACGGGCTTGCGCTCTCCTCCGCCAGCTGCCGCGGGGGCACGGCGTTGCTCCAGCAGACCGACGCCGGGGGCGTTCCCGTCCTCTTCTGGCTCCCGTCCTCCGCCGCTGCGCTCGGTTGGATCACGGACGCCTCGCCCTCCCAGAACATCAGCTGCGCCGGCAACGTCCTCACCCTGGTCGGCGCCGACCCGTACATGGGGGACGGCACCTCGATCCGCGTGATCAGGCCCTCCACCTAGCCGCACCTCGCCGCGCCTCGCCGCACCGTCGGCGTCAGCCGATAGGCTGGCGGACGTGAGCCACACCACCGCGCACCGCGCCCCCACCGCCGTCGACGCCATCGCGAACGACTTCCTGACCGCCTCCCTCGCCCTGAGCCCCGAGCTGGCCACTGCCCTCGGTCGCCCGGACGCCCCGGACGGCTACGACGACCACTCGCCCGCCGGCACGGCCGCCCGCCGCGCGCTGCTGGTGCGCACGCTCGAGGCGCTGGAGGGCGTCGCCGCCGCCGACACGGTGGACGAGGTCACGATCGACGTCCTGCGCGAGCGCCTCGGCCTCGAGGTCGAGATCATCGACACCGGCGTCACGCCCCTGAACAACCTCGAGTCCGTCCCGCAGCTCCTGCGCAATCTCCTGGATCTCATGCCGCAGGAGAGCGCGGAGGACTGGGGCCACGTCTCCGCGCGGCTCTCGCACCTGCCGCAGGCCCTCGCCGAGTTCACCGAGTCCCTCGAGGCCTCGCGCGCCGCCGGCAAGGTCGCCGCCGTGCGCCAGGTGGACGAGGTCGCCTCGCAGTGCCGCGCCTACGCCGAGGACGGCGGCTACTTCGACCAGCTGCTCGCGCAGGCCCCCGCCGAGGACGGGACATTTGCGGTCGGCTTCGCCTCGATCGTTGCCGCCGCCAAGGTCGCCTACCTCGAGCTCGCCGCGTACCTGAGCGATGACCTGCGCAAGCACGCCCCCACCAAGGACGCCGTGGGCCGCGAGTACTACTCGCTCATGTCGCGTGAGTTCCTTGGCGCGGAGATCGACCTCGAGGAGACGTACGCCTGGGGCGTGGCCGAGCTGGATCGGATCATCGCCGAGCAGGAGGCCGTGGCGCAGGAGATCGAACCGGGCGCCAGCCTCGAGCGGGCCCGCGAGATCCTGAACTCGGACCCGGAGCGCGTGCTGCACGGAACCGAGGCGCTGCGCGAGTGGATGCAGGCCAAGTCCGACGCGGCCCTCAAGGACCTCGGCGCGAGCCACTTCGACATCGTGGCGCCCATGGACCGGCTCGAGTGCATGATCGCGCCCACGCAGGAGGGCGGCATCTACTACACGCCGCCGAGCGCCGACTTCTCGCGCCCCGGCCGCATGTGGTGGTCCGTCCCCGAGGGCGAGACCGAGTTCCAGACCTGGGCGGAGACCAGCACGGTCTACCACGAGGGCGTGCCCGGCCATCACCTCCAGTGCGCCACGGCACTCCTGGCCGACGACGAGCTCAACGACTACCGCTCGCAGGCCGTGTGGGTCTCGGGCCACGGCGAGGGCTGGGCGCTCTACGCCGAGCGCCTCATGGAGCAGCTTGGCTACCTCGCGGATCCGGGCGACCGCCTCGGCATGCTTGACGGCCAGCGCCTGCGCGCTGCGCGCGTGGTCTTCGACATCGGCGTGCACCTCGAGCTCGAGGTCCCCGAGCGCTGGGGCTCCGGCACGTGGGACGCCGACAAGGGCTGGGAGTTCCTCAAGGCAAACATGTTCGAGTCGGAGGGCCGCATCCGCTTCGAGTTCCTGCGCTACCTCGGCTGGCCGGGCCAGGCCCCGTCCTACAAGATCGGCCAGCGGCTCTGGGAACAGATCCGCGACGAGGTGGAGCGCCGCGAGGGGGCGGACTTCGATCTGAAGGCCTTCCACACCCGCGCCCTGCGCCTGGGTTCCATGGGCCTGGATTCGCTGCACCGCGCCCTCCTGGGCGCCTAGCGCCTCCAGCACTTTCGACGCGGCGGCGGCCCGGTGGGGGGCAAGGGGCGCCCCCGCGGGGGGGGTGCGGGGGCGGCTGCGCCCGGGGGGCGGGGGGGGGGG
>JALAHE010000203.1 GCA_022712075.1 Galactobacter sp. | reverse complement strand
CGGTTGAAACGGTGATGGCAGGCATGTCCTTGCCCTCCTCTGGGAACAGTTGGCGGAACAGCGTCAGCCGGTCCGCGGCCTCGTCGAGCTCCTGCAGGAGCTCGGCGCGCCGGGTGGCGATGGCGCTGGCGAAGTCCTCCGTGCCGCGCACGGCAAGCAGGGCTCCGATGGCCGCCACGCCAAAACCCACGTCCCGCAGGCGGCGGATGTCCCCCGCCCTCACGAGGTGCTCGCGGGAGTAGCTGCGGCGGCCCGTGAACGGGTCGACCGCGGCCGGCGCGAGCAGTCCGTGCTGGTCGTAGTGCCGCAGCATCCGCACGCTGATGCGGGCGAGGGAGCTGAACTCTCCGATGCTGAGGCCGGCGTTGGTGGTCATGGATCCACCGTGGGTGCTGACACGGTGTCAGCTGCAAGCCCGGCTTCCCACTCAAGGTGCGCGGGCGCTAGGGACCACGTCGCCGGGGCCGCCGGGGCGCCGTCCAGGTCGAGGGCGGACGGGGCCGCGAGCACCTCCGGGCCGCCGGCTTCGGGCCGCCAGCTCACGGGCTCGACGACGCGTGCGGCCTCGGCGGGCGAGGCTCCCGAGGATGCCGCGCCGGCGGGCCCGGGGCCCGCGTGGCCGGCGGGCGCGGGGTCGGAGTGGTCAGCTGGCGAGGGGTCCCGGTGGGTTCCCAGCGCCCAGAGCGCCTCGGCCGTGTGGGCGAGAGCGGCGGTGACGAGGCCGCCCGGGCGGGGGCCGGAGGCGGTGCCGCCGTCCGGGGTCGATGCAGCCGAGCCGGGCCCGGTCGATCCGGCGTCGGGGTCGAGGCGGGCCCACAGCAGCGAGGCGAGGCCGGCCACGAGCAGCTGGCCCGTGGCGTGGTCGAGGGCCTGCACGGGCAGGGCGCCTGGGTGGCCGTGTTCGCCGCGATACTCGAGGGCGATGCCGCTGGCGGCCTGGACGATCGAGTCGAAACCGCGGCGTTCGGCCCACGGCCCGGGGCCCCACGCGCTCAGGCTCGCCACCGCGAGGTGCGGGTGGCGGAGGGCGAGCTGCGCCGGGCCGAAGCCCAGGGCCTCGAGCGAACCCGGGCGGTAGCCCGTGATGACCACGTGGGCGTCCGCGAGCAGTTCGTGGATCCGGGCGGCCCGCTCACCGAGGTCGGCGCTCGCGCGGCGCTTGCCCGTGTCGGTGTCCAGGTACTGATCGCGCAGCTCCGGCAGGGCCGGCGGGTCGAGGCGCAGCACGTCGGCCCCGAGGGCGGCGAGCGTGCGCGAGGCGGTGGGGCCCGCGATGACGCGGCTCAAGTCCAAGACGCGCAGGCCGCTCAGAGGGGCGCGGGCGTGGCGCGGCTCCGGGCGCCAGGGCGCCGGGAGCACGGGCGTCCCGTCGGCTCGCGGTTCCGACCACGAGGCCGTTCCCCCGGGGCCGACCGCATGGCCGGGCCCGGACTGCCAGTCAGGGCCTCGGCCGGCCGCGCCGGGCCCGGACCGTTCGATGCGCAGCGGCGCATGGGCGAAGAGCGAGGCCTCGACGCCCGCGGCGCTGGCCTCCCAGGCGGTGCGGGAGCGCACGGCGGCCGCGATCCCGCCGCGCTCGACGATGCGGTGCTCGGCCTCGGCGGCCGTCAGCCGCGCGAGCGCGGCGCCGACGGCGTCCGGGGAGGCTGAGTCGGGGAGCCGCAGGGCCGCGAGCAGCCGCGCGCGGTGGTGCGGGTAGTTGGCGTGCGTGCGCAGCCAGCCATCGGCGCACGGCCAGAAGCGCGAGAGCGGCGCGAAGCCCTGGACCGGCTCGCCTCCCACGCGTAGGAGCCGGAAGGAATCGAAGGCGGATGCCACGCGCTCGCTGCGCAGACTCAGCGCGCCTGGACGCCCGATCAGGCGGGCGAGGGCCGCGGCAGCCAGGCGGGAGGACCCAAGGGCCAGGCCCTCCACGTCGAGCGGTCCGCCCCACCAGCGCCGCGGGCCGGAAACCGTCACTTTGGCGAGCGCCTCCTCGCCCGGAAGGAGGCCTGCCGACGAGGCCTGGTCATGGCCGGGGCATCCCGCCGATGCTGCCGCACCGCCCGGGGTGCGCGCCGGGTCCCCGCCCCACGCCCCGGCGAGGGCGAGCGCGGCGGCCAGCCCGCCGTCGTCGGGCACCGTGGCCTCCGTACGTTCCCGCGCGTTCATGTCTCTCCCCCTGCCCTTAGCGTTCGACCCGGCGCGGGCGGCGCCGGGCGCCGAGGGCATCGGCCCACGCACCGAGGCCCTCGCTCGTCAGGAAGCCGGCCATCTCGATGGCCCCGTCCGCGCCGATCCGCAGCTCCACGCGGTTGCGCTGCGGCGCGGGAAGCACGCCCTCGTAGCGATCGGTGAAGTGTAGGAAGCGCTGGTTGGCGGAGCCCACGAGCGAGCGCTGGGTCTCCGGGTTTGCCGCCTGATACTCGCCGTCCACGAGCAGATCGGTGTTCTCGAGGAGCCGCCGGGCCTCCGGGCGTTCCGCCAACTCCTCGTGCCGGTGGCCCGTGAACGCGATGACGCCGAGCCCCTCGGCCCTGGCCAGCTCGGCCAGCTCCCCGAGGGCCTCCGCTTGTTCGAACGGCTCGCCGCCCAGGAACGTGAAGCCCTCCACCTCCTCGGCGAGCGCCTGCGCGAGCAGCTCCCGCACGCCCAGGAGCGAGCCGCCGCGCGCGTCGAAGAGCTCGGGGTTGATGCAGCCGGGGCAGCGGATGGTGCACCCCTGGACCCACACGGCCGTGCGCTTGCCCGGCCCCTCGGCCGTGGTCCCGTGGAAAATGCGGCCAACGCGCAGCTCAGAACTCAAGGCGCCGACCGCCTCCCGCCTCGCCGCCGTCGTCGCGGCGCCGCGCCGCCGCCTCGCCCTCCAGCCCGGGCGTGGGCGGAGCGGCGAGCGGACCGGCAAAGAGCCCGGTGGAGAAGGCAAGGAAGACGTGGGGCTGCACGACGCCGCGCGCCACCACATCGCTCACGCGGGCGTAGGCGCCGCGCGCGTCCCGTTCCGCGACGATCGCGCGGGCGAGCGCCTCGCCCGCGCCGGGCAGCGCGGCGAGCTGGGCCACGCTTGCGGCGTTCAGGTCCAGTTGCGCACCGCCGATGACGGGCGTCGCGCCCGTCCCGGGGGCACCGGTGAGCGGGGTTCCAGGCGTGGGCCCGGTCCCCCGGCTCGGACGGGGCGCCCCGTTCGCTGCCGCATTGCTTCCCGCCGCGTGCGCGCCGCCCCGGGCGCCGCCGCCGTGCGCTTGCTGCTGCGGACCGGCGGACGGCGGCGCTCCCCACGTCGGCGGGGCGGGCTGCCCCGGCTGGCCGAACTGCCCGAGGGGTGCCGGCTGTCCCCAGGCCTGAGGGACCGCTCCGCCCACGCGACCAACCTGGCCAGCTTGGCTGGCCTGGCCCCACGCGCCGTAGCCCCCGGCGTTCCCGCCCGGGTAGCTGGCTGGATACCCGCCCTGACCCTGCGCCTGGCCCTGGCCGGGCACCCAGGCCTCGGCCGCGCCGTCGTGCCTCTGGCCTGCCTGCGGCCCGCGCGTCCAGGGCGAGGGCGCGTAGGCGACGGGCATCCCGGCGCCGGCCGGCACGGCGACCCACGCGCCGCGCCCGCGCGCCAGCTGGTCCTGCCAGAGCCAGCGCAGCCAGTAGACGTTCATGGTGAGCGCGGCGACGGGCACGCCAAACATCAGCGTGCCCATGACGAGGGTGCTCGAATTCTTCAGGCCCTGATTCTCCGGGTCCTCGACCCCGAGCCCGGTCAACACAAACATGCTCACGCACAGCGCCGTGACCACCACCGAGGCGACGTACCAGAGCACGCTACTGCGCCGGCGGATGGCCACGATCCAGAAGCCAAGGAACCACAGGAGGCCGAGGCTCAGGAAGCCGGTAAGCATCCAGAGGCTGTTGACGATCCGCCACCCCGCCGTGGGGCGCGGACCGTACGCGGCATAGCTCACGCCTGCCCCTCGAGGCGCTGCCGCACCGACGCTTCGTCCTGCACCGTCTCGGGCAGGAGCGCGAACTCCGGCGTGGGCTTGGAGGCCTCGACCTCGGCGTGCAGGAGCGCCTTGAGCTGCTCGAGCGCCGCGAGGCAATCGGGGCCGGGCGTGCCGGAGGCCTCCGCCGCGATGGTCCCGTCCGGGCGGATGCTGACGCTGAGGCGGCGGGTCACGCGATCTCCTCGAAGACGTAGTTGATGGTTCCCTGCTCGGTGCGCTCCTCGATGAGCGTGAAGCCGAGCTCGGCGGCCTGGGCTTTGGCGAGCTCGGCCGTGCGGGCCTGCGCCAGGCGACCGGCGGCCGCCTCGACGTCGGCCACCGCCTGCGCCGAGGCCTCCTGCGGCGCGCCGAGCAGCACGCCGGCAAAGACCTGCCCCACGCGCTCGAAGCGGATGACGCCGGTGGCGGTCGTAGCCGTCACGAGATGCTCCTCCACGGCCACGTTCGTGGCGCCGAGGCTCTCGAGCGCGGCGGCGACGAGCTGCGGGTCGGAGACGCGGATGGGCGTCAGCTCGGTCCGGCCCTGCTCCTCCAGCTTGGCCGCGGCCGAGGTGACGGCGCCGATGAGCGCCATGCCCAGCGGGATGAGGAGTGCTCCGATGCTCATGTGTTCTTCCTTGTCCGTGAGTGGTGCCGGCAGGGCGTGAGGTCTTGAGAGGTCGCCTAGAAGTCGATGGTGCGGCCGCCGCGCCAGGAGCCGATGTCCCCCTCGGGGGCCTTGCCCTCCGGGGTCACCTCGGCGTACTCCTCGCGGGCCGCCTTGGCGGTCGCGGCGACGGCACGGGTCTGCGCCCACTGTCGGGTCGCCGCGATCTGTTCGGCCTGCGTCACCGAGAGCGGCACGGTGTTGCGCACGGCCGTAAGTAGGTCCTCCATGGTCAGGGCCCGCCTGGCCTCGAAGGCGTCGAAGCAGCCGGCCACTGCCGCCTGCGCGATCTCGGCGCCGGAGAAGCCCTCCGTCGCCTCGGCGAGCTGCAGCGCGGCGGGCTCGATCTCGATCCCACCCGCCGCCGAGGGGCCCTTCGCGAGGCGCTGGGTCAGGTGCAGGCGCCAGATGTCCTCGCGTTCGGCGCGCGTGGGCAGGTCGACAAAGAAGATCTCGTCGAAGCGGCCCTTGCGCAGGAACTCGGGCGGCAGCGCGTCGATCGCGTTGGCCGTGGCGATGACAAAGACGGGGCTGTCCTTTTCCTGCATCCAGGTCAGGAAGGTGCCGAGCACGCGCCGGCTCGTGCCGGCGTCGCCGCCCTGGCCCGTGCCGAAGCCCTTCTCGATCTCGTCGATCCACAGCACGGCGGGCGCCACCGCCTCCGCGAGCGAGAGGGCGCGGCGCATGTTCTCCTCGCTGGAGCCCACGAGGCCGGCGAACACGCGGCCCACGTCGAGGCGCAGGAGCGGCAGGCCCCACTGGGCCGAGACGCACGTGGCGGTGAGCGACTTTCCACAGCCGGGCACTCCAGTGATGAGCAGGCCCTTGGGAGCCGGGATGCCCCACTTGGCGGCGTCCGCCGACCAGGCGTGGCCGCGCTGGGTCAGCCAGGTCTTGAGATTTCCCAGCCCGCCGACGTCGTCCAGCGAGCCGGCCGGCGGGATGAACTCGAGGAGCCCCGCCTTGCGGATGGTCTGGCGCTTCTCCTCGAGGACCATGGTGATGTCGCCGGCGTCGAGCGTGCGGTCGGCCACGAGGGCGCGCGCGAAGGCGTTGTCGGCCTCCCACAGCGTGAGGCCCTGGGCCGCCTGGATGAGCCGGCGGCGGTCGTCGTCGCTCAGGTTGTCGGTGATGGCGTCCCGGTTGACGCTCACGATGCTTTCGAGCACCGCGCCGATCTCCTCCTCCGTGGGCAGCGGGAGGTCCACAACGGTCACGGCCTTCTCCAGGTCCGGAGGCAGCGCGAGCGTGGGCGAGACGCTGATGAGCGTGTGCGGGATGGGGCCATTCTTGAACTGCATGGCGGTGTCGAGGATCGCGCGGATCAGCACCGGCTCGGCGCGGGAGCCGCCGGCCCCGAGCGGATGGTGCAGGTCTTGGAAGATGAACACCGTGGGTTCGGTGATGTTGG
>JALAHE010000202.1 GCA_022712075.1 Galactobacter sp. | reverse complement strand
GGCCGGCCCCGGCACCCTGGGTCCGGACGCGGGGGAGACCGCGGCGCTGGGCGGCTTCGAGGTCGTCCTCGAAAACTTCTCTGGACCCTTCGAGGTGCTGCTCTCCCTCATCAACCGCCGCCGCCTCGCCATCACCGAGGTGGCCCTCGCGACCGTGACCGACGAGTTCATCGCCTACCTGCGCGCGCTCTCGGCCGAGCACGGCACGCGCGCGCTGGACGAGATGACCGAGTTTCTCGTGGTCGCCTCCACGCTCTTGGATCTCAAGGCCGCCCGGCTCCTGCCGCGCGGCGAGGTCGAGGACGAGGAGGACCTGGCCCGCCTCGAGGCCCGCGACCTGCTCTTCGCCCGGCTGCTGCAGTACCGCGCCTTCAAGCAGGCAGCGGCGCTCCTGGCAGACCTGCTGCGCGCCGGCTCCGCCACGGTGCCGCGCCAGGTCGCCGCGAACGACCCCGACATCGCTGCCCACCTGCCCGAGCTCGTCTTCACGACCACCCCGGCCGAACTTGCCCAGCTCGCCGCGACGGCCCTAGCGCCCAAGGCACCCGAGCCGGAGCACGTGGCGGTCGATCACATCCATGCCCAGCCCGTCTCCGTGCGCGAGCAGGCCGACATCGTCGCCGCGCGCCTGCGTGAGGCCGGCGCCCTCGACTTTGAGGAGCTCACGGCGGACGCAGGGGCGAGCCTCGTGGTGATCGCGCGCTTCCTGGCCCTCCTTGAGCTCTACCGCGACCGCGCCATCGATGTGGAGCAGCTCGCGCCGCTCTCGCGGCTCCTCGTGCGCTGGGCCGAGGACGGCGTCTGGCCCGCCTCGGGCGGCTTCGAGGAGTACGACGGCGACGCGCAGGCACGGGCCGCCGCCGGCTTTGCCGGCGCCCCCGCCGGGCCGAGCGAGCCGGGCGCCCTGGGCGACGCGCGCCGCGAAGGCGAGCGGGCGACGTCGGGCCGTGCCTCCCCCGAAGCGGAGGCGAGCGCATGAGCGAGGCGGGGAGCTTGGAGGAGCTCGCGGCGCTCGAGGCGGTGCTCATGGTGATCGAGGCGCCAGCCTCGCTCGAGGAGCTGGCTGGCGCCATTGAGGCGAGCGAGGTCCGCACACACGAGCTGCTGCAGGAGCTGCGCGAGGACTACGACGGGTTGCGCGGCTCGCGCGTGCGCGGCTTCGAGCTGCGCCACGTGGGCGGCGGGTGGAGGATCACCGCGCGGGCGGCGCACGCCCAGCCGGTCTCCCGGCTGGTGCTCGAGGGCCAAACGGCGCGGCTGTCCCAGGCCGCCTTGGAGACCCTCGCGGTCATCGCGTACCGTCAGCCGGTCTCGCGGGCGAGGGTCGGGGCCATCCGCGGCGTCAACGTGGACGGCGTGGTGCGCACCCTCGTGGCGCGCGGTTTGATCACCGAAACGGGCACCGATAAAGAGACGGGCGCCTCACTCTTTGGGACCACCCCCGCTTTTCTGGAAAGATTGGGGGTGGACAGCCTCGAGGAACTGCCTCCGCTGTCGCCCCTGCTGCCAGGCATTGAGGACCTGGAAGAGTTCTCCTGATGTGCACAACAGAGCGCGGGGCATGCGTAGAGACGTTTCCTCATGGATTGAAGGACTAAAAGAAGATGACTCGACAGAACGACGGCGGATCCCGCGGCCAGCGCGGTGGAGCCCCTCGCGGTAACTCGGCAGGCGGCCGTTCCGGCGGCCAGGGCGGCTCCGGCCGCACGGGCGGGCGCGACGCCCGCGGCGGCTCCGCCGGTGGCAAGGGCGGCGGCTACCAGGGCGGCTCCGGCCGCTCCGGTGGTAAGCCGGGCACGGCCAAGGGCGGCGCAGGCAAGAAGGAGAAGTCCCAGGAAGAGTGGGGCGTTCAGGGCGGCAAGGGCACGTACGGCCGCTCCATGAAGGAGAACAAGGCCCGCGTGGAGAAGGCCAAGAAGGCCGCCGCGATCGCCGCCAAGCAGGGTCCCAAGGCCTTCGCCGACGAGCGCTTCGGCCTCGACCTCGGCCCGGTCAAGCGCCGCCGCCGCGGTCCCTCCAAGCGTGTCACCGCCACGCCGCGCGTCCAGAACGAGGATGGCGAGCGCCTGCAGAAGGTCATGGCCCACGCCGGCGTCGCGAGCCGCCGCGTGTGCGAGGAGATGATCGAGACCGGCCGCGTCGAGGTCAACGGCGAGATCGTCCGCGAGCTCGGCGTGCGCGTCAAGCCCGACGTCGACACGGTGCACGTGGACGGCGTGCGCCTGCAGCTCAACGAGGACATGACCTACTTCGTGTTCAACAAGCCGGCCGGCGTGGTCTCCTCCATGAAGGACCCCGATGGTCGCCGCGACATCTCCGACTTCCTGCGCGAGGGCCAGTCGGAGCGCCTCTTCCACGTGGGCCGCCTCGACTACGAGACCGAGGGCCTGCTGCTGCTGACCAACGACGGCGAGCTGGCGCACCGCCTGACGCACCCGTCCTTCGAGGTGCCGAAGACCTACCTCGTGCAGGTGCGAGGGCCGCTGCCGCAGGGTGTCGGCCAGCAGTTGCGCGACGGCGTTGACCTGGAGGACGGCCGCTCCCGCGTGGATTCCTTCCGCCTCATCGACTCGACCCCGGGTCACGTGCTCGTGGAGGTCGTTCTTCACTCCGGCAAGAACCGCATCGTGCGCCGCATGTTCGACGCCGTCGGCTTCCCGGTGCAGCGCCTCGTGCGCGTGCAGATCGGCCCGATCCGCCTGGGCGATCAGCGCCAGGGCAGCCTGCGCCGCTTGGGCAAGCAGGAGGTCGGCCACCTGCTCGCCGAGGTGGGTCTGTGACCTCGGGTTCGCCCGAGCAGCTCACGTACCTTTCCGGGCCCGTCCTGGTCATCGGCACGGGGCTCCTCGGGGCCTCCGCCGCCCTGGGCCTGCGCGCCCTCGGCCTCTCGGTTGGCCTTCGTGACGCCTCCCCGACGGCGCAGCGCGTCGCCGTTGACCTGGGGGCCGGCGTCGCCGTGCCGCCGGGCGCGGCGTTCGAGCCGGAGCTCGTCATGGTGGCGACCCCGCCGGACGTGGCGGCCGCCGTCGTGTCCGGTGCCCTGCGCGAGTTCCCAGCGGCGACCGTCATCGACATCGCCTCGGTCAAGGCCTCGATCCTGCGCGCCCTGCTCGCGGACGAGGCGCTCGGCGAGGAGGAGCTCTCCCGCTACGTGGGAGCGCACCCCATGGCAGGGCGCGAGCGTTCCGGCCCCGTGGCCGCGCGCGGCGAGCTCTTCTACTCCGCGCCGTGGATCGTAGTGCCGCACGCCGGCAGCTCCGCTGCCTCGGTGCGCGTCGCGAAGGCGGCCGGCGCCGACCTGGGCGCGTCGGTGACGCAGATGGACGCCGAGGAGCACGACCGCTCCGTGGCGCTCATCTCGCACTTCCCCCAGGTGGCCTCCTCGCTGCTCGCCTCGCGCCTGCTTGACGCCCCGGGCACCGCGCTGGCGCTGGCCGGCAACGGCCTGCGCGACACGACCCGCATCGCCGCGAGCGATCCGGCGCTGTGGATCCAGATCCTGACCCACAACGCGCCGGCGATCGTGCCGATCCTGCACGGCCTGCGCGAGGACCTTGACCGCCTCATCTCCACGCTGGAGGCCCCCGAGGCCCCCGGCGCGGTGCTCGACCTGGCCCAGCTCATGAGCGAGGGAAACCAGGGGCAGGCGCGGATCCCCGGCAAGCACGGCGCCCCGCCGCAGTCCTTCGCCACGGTCGGCGTGATCGTGGACGACAAGCCCGGTCAGATCGCCCGCCTCCTCTCCGACATCGGCGAGGCGGGCATCAACATCGAGGACCTGCGGATGGAACACTCCGCCGGCTACCAGGTGGGCCTCGTGGAGATCCAGGTGATCCCCGGCCGCCGCGACGAACTCGAGGGTGCCCTCAGCGCCCTGAACTGGAAAGTGGTGCAGTAAGTGACCGAGCAGACCAAGGCAGAGCAGCTCGTTGTTGCCATCGACGGCCCCGCCGGCTCCGGCAAGTCCTCCGTCTCCAAGGAGGTGGCCCGCCGCCTCGGCGCCGCATACCTCGACACGGGCGCCATGTACCGCGCCGTGACGTTTGCCGCCCTCGAGTCCGGCCTGGACCTCGAGGACCAGGACGCGATCGCCGAGGCGGTGCGCGCCGCAGACATCGAGCTCACCACGAGCCCGGACGCCCAGCGTGTGCTGGTCGGCGGCCGCGATGTCACGGCGCAGATCCGCGAGCCACGCGTCTCCGGGGCCGTTTCGGCCGTCGCCACGAACCTCGCCGTGCGCGAAAACCTCGTGGCCCGCCAGCGCGCGGCCATCGAGGCCGCCGGCCGCATCGTCGCCGAGGGCCGCGACACCACCACGGTGGTCGCCCCCGACGCCGACGCCCGCATCTTGCTCACCGCCCGCGAGGAGGTGCGCCTGGCCCGCCGCGGCCTGGAGCTGAATAACTCCCAGAGCGCAGAACAGCTGGCCAAGCAGGTCTCGGAGCGCGACAAGCGCGACTCCACGGTCGTGAACTTCACGGAGGCGGCGCCCGGCGTCGTGCTCGTGGATTCCTCGGATCTGGACTTCGAACAGACCGTGCAGGCCGTCCTGGCCACCGTCGCCGAGCAGTCCGGCGCCGACCTCGCCTGAGGCGAGTCGGAGATAGACTGTCCTCTTGCGCCCGCTGACCTAGTGGCCGCAGCAACACCAAAACTCCCCGGAGGAGACCATGACCCCGCTCGAGACTGAGGGCGACGATTTCCGCGACTACGGCGAGGACGACGTCGCCGAGCGCCTTGCCGCCATGTCCGACGACGAGGCCGACGCCCGCGCCGCGAGCCTGCGCGCCGGACTCGAGAACTACGAGCTCGAGGCAGAGGACGCCGCGCTGCTGAACGGCGAGGCGTGGGAGGAATGGGAGGCCGAAGAGGCCATCATCCCGCCCGTCGTCGCCATCGTCGGCCGCCCGAACGTGGGCAAGTCCACGCTCGTGAACCGCATCATCGGCCGCCGCGAGGCCGTCGTCGAGGACCTCCCGGGCGTCACCCGTGACCGCGTCTCCTACGACGCCGAGTGGTCGGGCACCGACTTCACGCTCGTCGACACCGGCGGCTGGGAGGTGGACGCCAAGGGCATCGACAAGATGGTCGCCGATCAGGCCGAGCGCGCCGTCGACGTGGCCGACGCCGTCATCCTCGTCGTCGACGCCACCGTCGGCGCCACGGCGACCGATGAGGCCGTCGTGAAGATGCTGCGCCGCAAGAAGAAGCCGGTCATCCTGGTCGCCAACAAGGTGGACGGCCCGGCCCTCGAAGCCGACGCCGCCATGCTCTGGTCGCTCGGCTTCGGCCAGCCCTGGCCGGTCTCCTCCCTGCATGGCCGCGGCACGGGCGACATGCTCGACGCCGTCCTCGAGGTGCTCCCCGAGGAATCCGCTTACGGCGACCCGCTGCCCGAGGGTGGCCCGCGCCGCGTGGCACTGCTCGGCCGCCCGAACGTCGGCAAGTCCTCCCTCCTGAACAAGCTGGCCGGCGAGGAGCGCGTTGTTGTCAACGAGCTCGCCGGCACCACGCGCGATCCGGTGGATGAGCTCGTGGAGCTCGGCGGGCGCACGTGGCGCTTCGTCGACACCGCCGGTCTGCGCCGCCGCCAGCACATGGCCCAGGGCGCCGACTACTATGCCTCCCTGCGCACGGCCACGGCCCTGGACAAGGCCGAGGTCGCCGTCGTGCTCCTTGCCGTGGACGAGGTGCTCTCCGAGCAGGACCAGCGCATCCTCCAGCAGGTCATCGACGCGGGCCGCTCGCTCGTGCTCGCCTACAACAAGTGGGACCTGCTGGACGAGGACCGTCGCCGCTACCTCGAGCGCGAGATCGAGCAGGATCTCAAGCACGTCGAGTGGGCGCCGAGCGTGAACATCTCGGCCAAGACCGGCTGGCACAAGGACAAGCTGACCAAGGCGCTCGACATCGCCCTGGATTCGTGGGATCGCCGCATTTCGACCGGCAAGCTCAACGCCTTCCTGGGCGAGCTCGTCGCGGCCCACCCGCACCCGCTGCGCGGCGGCAAGCAGCCCCGCATCCTCTTCGGCACGCAGGTCTCGGCGCGCCCGCCCAAGTTCGTGCTCTTCACGACCGGCTTCCTGGATCCCGGCTACCGCCGCTTCATCCAGCGCCGCCTGCGCGAGACGTTCGACTTCCGCGGCACGCCGATCGACATCCAGATGCGCGTGCGCGAGAAGCGCGGACGCAAGCGCTGATCCTCGTTGGTGGCAACGGCCCGCCTCCCTTTCGGGAGGCGGGCCGTTGCCGTTTCAATGCCCGACGACGCGTGGCCGGGTTCAGTCCAGGCCAGGCCGGAAGGTGCCGGTGGGCCAGGTTTCCGGGAGCTCGGCCCGTCGGGCGGCATCCGTCCGGTAGGCGTCAAGGAGCGCCTGGGTTGGTGTCACCGTCGTCGCGTCGAAATCGCGGCGGTCAAGCGGTGCGTCGAGGAACCACGTGCCGGCGGCCGTGGTGAGCTCGACCAGCGCCACCCCGTGCATCGGTCGCTGGTCCCAGCCCCCGTCCATGCTCACCTGAGGCTTGCCCGGCGGGTGCGGCAGGCAGTACACATTCGCGAGGGAGACGAGGAACGCGGTCCGGGGCGTCCCGACGTCGGCGTAGGCGCCGGCGTCCGGTTCGGGTTGGTACCCGACGCTCAGGCGCACGATCTCGCCCCAGCGGGCCGACGTCACGCGCCCGCCGCGGCTGGCGCGCACCCCGATCTCGTCGACGCGCTCGGCGTAGCTGCGCTTGAGGGGGCGGCCGTTGGAGGCCGTGCGGGGGAGCGGCTCAGGCCAGCGGCTGAAGCCGATGAGCCTGACACCCTCGCGGCTCGCCTCGAAGCGGGGCCCGTTCTTCCGCCCGATCAGCACGGCGTCCCCCCTATCGAGGCGGGCACGTCGCTGGTCGGCCAGCCGACGGGCAGTGGGGTGCGCGCGGCCGCGTCCGTGCTCCAGGCGGCCAGCGCTGCCTGGACCTCGTTGGCGCCGCGCTCGGCGAAGAGTGGCCTGCGGTCGAGCGGCGCGTCAAGGGCCCAGACGCCCTGCTCCGTGCGCACCCACAGCACGGCCAGTCCGCGGCGGGGGACGTCCACCCACGGGTCCGGGAGGACGAAGGGCGGTTGGACTGGGGAGGACCAGTGCACGGGGACGGACGCCGCGCGGTCCCACCCGGTCGTCGCGGCCGAGAGCTCCACCTCGAAGTCCCAGTCCCGCGGGGCGACGGCGCGACGGCCGAAGGCGCTGCGCAAGGCGTCGCGGGTTCGGTAGTCGATCCCGAGGGCCAAGACGTCTCCCCACTCGATCGTGACGACGCGGGACTCGCGTTCCCGCTCGTGGGCGGCCGCCGCGACCCGTTCCGCGTAGCTGGGACGCAGGAGCTCGCCGCGAGCGTTGCGTCGGGAGAAGAGAACCGGCCAGGCCGAGTAGCCGACGAGGCGCACGCCAATGCGGCTCACCTCGAAGCGGGGACCTTTTCTCCTGCCGATCAGCATGGGCTCAAGCTACCGCGCGGCGCCGATGGAACGTAGCCAACGCTTGAGTGCCTTCACGCCGTCCTTGTCGAGGTGGTCGGCGCGGCGGCGGGGGATGAAGAGCTCGTAGGCGCCGGCGTTTGACTCCACCCGCACCGTCACGGAACCGAGCGCTCCCATGCCCGGCTCGGGCCGCCTGGCGTCCCCGCCCTCCACCGCGTTGTGGTTTGCCTCGGCGAAGGCCATGGCCACGGCATCGGCCGCCACGGAGGCGATGGCTCCCACGCCGCGTTTGGGCTTGAAGCTCACGTCGCGGACCTCGGCCCAGGGGATGAGGGCCGCGGTGCGGGTCCGGTGCGGGTCCGGTTCCGGGGCGACCCGCCCCGTCCTGAGCATCCAGCGCGTGAGCGCCGCGCTGGCCGCCGCCGCGGGATCGCGCGGTTCGGCGCCGTCGCCCAGGCTCCGACCGGCGGGGCCGCCGCCGGGCAGCTCGCCCACGCGCGCGGCGTCGAGCAGCGAAGCCTCAACGAAGGGTCTTCCCGGCACGGGCCAGAGCCGCGGCTCCACGAGTAGCAGGCCGCCCGGCAGCAGCTCGAGGTGGCTGCCCTCGGTGTTCCCGTATCTCATGCGTTCCCCCGATCGCGCGTGTGGGCCGACCCTATCCGCCGGCGCATCGCCTTTTTGCGGATCCGGCGAGAAAGACCCGCCGGATCCGCAAAAACTGCATGCTTCGAGGGGCGGGAGGTCCTAGCGGTCGCGGTCGGGGAGGGCGGCGCGCAGGGCCGGATCGGCGAGGAGCGCTGCGTAGCGCTCCCGCAGTCGCTGCGCCCCGCGGCGCGTGGTGCGGACGAAGAGGCGCTGGCGCACAAGGACGTCGACGGGGCCGTCCACGGTCACCACACGCACGGCGATGCTGCCCCACGGCGCGCCGAGGTCAATCTCCAGCGATTCCTTGGGCCCCGGGCCGCTCGGGGCCCAGCCCCCGAAGCCGCCGACGGTCCCGCCGGTGGTTGCGGGGCCTTGAGCCGGCGCCGCGGGGGCGCCGACCGCCTTGCGCGCCGCCGTGGCGCGCTTCTTGGCGGCGGCCGCCGCCTGCTTGGCGCCGCGTCGTTCTTCTCGCGCCTCGCGGCGGGCGCGGATCCGGAGGTCTCGCTCCGTCTCGCGGCCCTGCTTGCGCCGATCCTCTCGGCCGATCTCGCGAAACTCGGCGCCCGACAGGAACCCGACGACGTCCCTGATCGTGTCGAAGAGCATGAAGGCGCCGACGCCCAGCGCGGCGACCGCGGCGACCGCCGCACCGGCGACGCCGAGCAACAGCATCCCGATTCCGCCGGAGAGAGCAGCGAAAGGCACCCACCAGTGCCAGCGCAGTGGGTGGATGTGCACGGCCAGGACGTCGTCCCAGGGCGTGCGCCGCTCGCCGTCGAGCTCACGGAGGATCTGGTGGGAGCGGGCCTCGAGGTTTCCGCGGAGGCTGAGTTCGCCGGGGGCGCGGCCGTGACCCTCGGAAAAGATGTAGTCCTTCGTCGCCGTGACGTGGGAAGAAAACACCGAGCCGATCCTCATAGGGTCACGGTAGGTCAGACGCGCCGGCGCCGCCCCGAACGCCTCGCCGATCCCCGCGCCGTCGCGCATCTCACGCGCCACACGCGCTTCACCGACTCGATGAGCGGGCCCGGCCCGCGATACCCTAGGAATCATGTCCAAGGTCCTTTCCTCTCTGCCCATCGGCGAGCGTGTCGGCATCGCCTTCTCCGGCGGCCTCGACACCTCCGTCGCCGTCGCCTGGATGCGCGATAAGGGCGCCATCCCCTGCACCTACACCGCCAACATCGGCCAGCCCGATGAGCCGGATATCGACGCGGTCCCGGATCGCGCCATCGAGTACGGCGCGGAGATCGCGCGCCTCGTCGATGTGCAGCAGCTCTTGGTGCAGGAGGGCATCGCCGCCCTGCAGACCGGCGCCTTCCACATCCGCTCGGGCGGAAAGACCTACTTCAACACCACGCCGATCGGCCGCGCCGTCACCGGCACGGGCCTCGTGCGCGCCATGAAGGAGGACGGCGTCGACATCTGGGGCGACGGCTCCACCTACAAGGGCAACGACATCGAGCGGTTCTACCGCTACGGCCTCATGGCCAACCCGAACCTGCGCATCTACAAGCCCTGGCTTGACTCGCAGTTCGTGACCGAGCTCGGCGGCCGCAAGGAGATGTCGGAGTGGCTCGTCGCCCACGGCTTCCCCTACCGCGACTCCACCGAGAAGGCCTACTCGACCGACGCCAACATCTGGGGCGCCACGCACGAGGCCAAGGACCTGGAGTTCCTGAACAACGGCGTCACCATCGTGGAGCCCATCATGGGCGTTGCCCCGTGGGACGAGTCGGTCGAGATCAAGACCGAGGACGTCACCATCACCTTCGAGGCCGGCTTCCCGGTCGCGATCAACGGTGTGGAGTACACCGATCAGGTCGCGCTCGTCCGCGAGGCGAACAAAATCGGCGGCCGCCACGGCCTGGGCATCTCGGATCAGATCGAGAACCGCATCATCGAGGCGAAGTCCCGCGGCATCTACGAGGCCCCGGGCATGGCGCTCCTGCACGCCGCCTACGAGCGCCTCGTGAACGCGATCCACAACGAGGACACCATCGCCACGTACCACAACGAGGGCCGCAAGCTCGGTCGCCTCATGTACGAGGGCCGCTGGCTCGACCCGCAGTCGCTCATGCAGCGCGAGGCCATCGTGCGCTGGGTCGCCTCGGCCGTCACGGGCTCCGTCACCCTGCGCCTGCGCCGCGGCGACGACTACTCGATCATGAACACCGAGGGCAAGAACCTCTCCTACCACCCGGAGAAGCTCTCCATGGAGCGCGTCGGCGACGCCGCGTTCGGCCCGGACGAGCGGATCGGCCAGCTGACCATGCGCAACCTGGACATCGCCGATTCCCGCTCGCGCCTGGAGCAGTACGCCGCCCAGGGCATCGTGGCCGGCGAGACCGCCGCCCTCGTGGGCAAGCTCGAGGCCGGCGGGGCGCAGTCCATCGTCGCCGGCGGCGAGAAGGTCTCCGGCGCCGTGGACGAGGCGAGCAACATCGCCGCGTTCGACCTCGGCACCGACTGAGTCGCCCGGCCCGGGATGGCCGGGCTTGAATGCACGACGGCGGGTCGTCACCTGTGAGGTGACGGCCCGCCGTCGCGTTGTCCCCGGCGCCGGGGGCTCAGTCGTAGTCGAAGGTGACGAGCACGGTACGGCTGGTGGGCTCGAAGAAGACCAGCACCTCGTCGGCGCCGCGGGGCAGATAGTGCGCGCCGACCACCGAGGCGACGAAGTGGAAGCGGTCGCCGTTGGGCATGAGCGGGTGCACGTCCGTCCCGCCGACGCCGCTGAGGCCGTACTCCTCGCCGTGTTCGATCCCGCCGAGCTCGAAGAGCCGCGGGTGCTGCCAATTGGCGCCGTAAGGCTGCGGATCGGCGACGTCCACGAGCCAGTCCTGCGGGCGGGTGAGTAGCTGCTCGATCGGGTAGTACTCGAGATCCTGCAGGTGGATCAGGGCGCCGTGCTCGCGGGCGAGGGCGCGGGTCTGGGCGAATCCGGCGAGCTGGTCCTCGTAGTGGGCCGTGAGCGCGCGGCTCGGGTGGGCGTAGTGCTCAAAGAACGCCCAATCGCCCTTGAAGTCCAGCCGGCCGTCCTGCGTGAGCTCGAAGCCGAGCCAATTGGTTCGGGCGAAGTAGCTGTGCACGCCGGTGGTGCGCTCTCCCACGTAGCCCTCGGCGGGTTCGAACGGCGCCACGATCGGCAGCCACCCGCTCCACTCGGGGTCGACCGCCGCGAGGTCGAGGCTCACGAGCGGCGCCAGGACCCGCTCGGCGAAGCGCGGGTCAACGAAGCTCGCGTCCGCGGTGGGGAAGGGGCGCAGGGTGCCGTCTTCGACGGTGGGCCAGGTCATGGCCGCCAGCCTAGCGCCGCGCCCTCTGGCCTGGACCAATGCGCGCTCACAGGAATGACATATGCCGGCTTCGTAATGTCGGCGCATCACTCGGCGCCGCCGGGGCCGAGACCACCGAGGCCCAGCGGCGCTCCAGGCCTTCCGGATCAGGAGAAACGATGTCCAAGCACGAGCAGACCCCCGCCCCGCCGAGCTACCTCGGCCGCACACTGCCCCGACCAGAGGACGAGCTGCAGGACCAGGGACTCGGCTTCGACGTGGTGACGCTGCTTGACCGGCGCAAGCTGCTCGGCGCGGCCGGCCTCGGCCTGCTGGGGCTTGGCCTGGCGGCCTGCTCCGCGCCGGAGGCGAGCACTGGCACCGGCTCGACCCAGGCGTCGTCGGGCTCGGCCTCCGGCATGGCGAGCGGCTCGGCCTCAAACGCCACCGGCCTCGCCGAGATCCCCGACGAGACGGCGGGTCCGTATCCGGGCGACGGCTCCAACGGCCCGGATGTCCTTGAACAGTCGGGGATCGTGCGCAGCGATCTGCGCTCGAGTTTCGGCGAGTCCTCCGGCACGGCCGAGGGGGTGCCGATGACCCTGGAGCTCACGATCCTCGACCTGGCCTCGGGTGGCGGGGCGTTCAAGGACGTGGCCGTGTACGTGTGGCATTGCGACCGCGACGGAAACTACTCGATGTACTCGGAGGCCGTGGCCGATCAGAACTACCTGCGCGGGGCGCAGATCGCCAACGCGGACGGGGTGGTGCGCTTCACGAGCATCTTCCCCGCGTGCTACTCGGGGCGGTGGCCGCATATCCACTTCGAGGTCTACCCTGACCGCGACTCGATCACTGATCACACGAAGGCGATCGCCACGAGCCAGGTGGCCCTGCCCAAGAGCGCGTGCGACGCGGTGTACGCGACGAGCGGCTACGAGAGCTCCGTGCGGACCCTGGCCCAGGTCAGCCTCGACTCCGACAACGTCTTCGGGGACGACTCAGGGGCAAGCCAGCTCGGCGCGACGAGCGGCTCGGCCGCGGACGGCTACACGGTCAGGCTCACGGTCCCCGTGGACACCCGCACCG
>JALAHE010000201.1 GCA_022712075.1 Galactobacter sp. | reverse complement strand
GTCGTGCACCTGACCGGGCCCGAACTGCCCGAGCTGCACGTGGGTACCTGCGTGACGCGGCTGTCCCTGCGGCATGCGGAGATCTTGGGCCTGCTGGCCGCCGCTCCGCACGGTCTCGAGGCGGGCGAGCTCAGCGCGCGGCTGTACCCAGGCGAGGTTCCGGCCGTCACCCTGCGCGCCGAGCTGGCTCGCCTGCGCAAGGTGCTGGAGTCCTCGGGCGCCGCCGCGGCCGGCGTCGAGCTGACCTCGCGCCCGTACCGGATCACGGGTGTCGACGCGGACGCGCTGTGCGTGGGGCGCCTGCTTGATCGCGGTTCGCACCGGCAGGCGCTGGCGCGCTATCGAGGGGAACTTCTGCCGGCGTCGGAGGCCCCCGGGGTGCTTGAGTGGCGCGACGAACTGGCCGCCACGCTGCGCGAGGCGGTGCTCTCCGACGGCTCGGTGGAGACGCTGCTCGAGTACCTGGCCCGGCCCGAGGCCCGCTACGACGACGAGGCCCTGGAGACGGCGCTGCGCCTGCTGCCGCCGCGCTCGCCCAAGCGGGCCGGCATCCTCACGCGGCTCGAGGCGCTGCGCGGGCAGATCGCCTGAGCGCTCCCCCCGCGGGCGCCCCGACTTTGCGTGCCTTGAGTCGTTAAGGCGGCGCCGTCAACGGCGCACGGCACGCAAACTTTCGCGAACGCCCCCTGCACGACGACGCCCGGCCGGGTTTCCCCGGCCGGGCGCCTCACGCTTGACTCGCCGGCGGCGACCCAGCGCTCACTTCAGGACGATGCTCTTGTACTCGATGAGCCCGCCGGGACGGTTGTAGGTCCACCCGATCGCCTTGCCGTTGACCTGCGGGTAGCTGTAACCGTTGGCCTTGGTGGAGAGCACCGAGGCGCGGCCGGAATCCACGTTGAAGAGGTAGATGGCATTGCGCTTCACGTCGCCGCCCGTGCTGCGCACGTCCCAGGCTGCGCGGGAGCCGCCCACGCCGGCCCAGCCGGGCACCGTGCCCTTCGGCGTGGACACCCGCCAGGCCTTGCGGTTGTTCAGGTTGATCACCACCTGCCCAGAGGTCCCAGCGACCGGAAGGGTGAGCGTGTGGCCGGAGGCGGTGAAGGTCCACGCGCCGTCGCCGATCTGCGAGTACAGGCCCTTGCCGTTGTACTTCAGGAGCGTCTTCACGCCTCCGTTGCTCAGGACGCCGATGCCGGTGGTCGAGCCGGCCGCCGACCAGTCCTCCTCCGCGAAGGCACCGGCCGTGCGGACCACCAGGACACCGGCGTCGGTGGCCTGCGGGTCGCGGGCATCCTTAGCCTCCACCTTGATGGCGCCGCCGGAGAGGGCGCGGGAGACCACCTCGTAGCGGTCCTTCCCGCCGCCAACCGACACCGTGCGGGTCCAGTAGATGCGCGAGGCGGTGACCGCCACGTTGATGCCGAGCAAGCCATCGATCTTGCCAAGCTTGATCGGCTTGTTCGAGGCGCCGGTGAAGCGGTACAGATCTCCGGAGTACGTGGAGCCGTACACGTTTCCGCCACGGACCATCACGCTCGCCAGGGCCGGGCCGCCGCCCTTGGCCAGGTACTTGGGCCCGGTCTTGGTGTACTCGCGTACCTTGCTGTCGTAGTCGAGGCCGATGCCGTGGCCGTTGGGGAGCACGCCAAGCAGCTCGACGGTATCGCCCTGGTTGTGCTCCACGCGCAGGTAGTAGGAGGACGCGCTCAGCGCGGTGGGGGTGACGTTCTTGGCCGTGAGGGCGGAGCCGTTGGCCCAGGTCCACTTGGTCTTCACGGTGCTGACAGGCGCCGTGCGAGCGACCGTCGCATGGCTCACGGAGGCGGGAGCGGCAAGGGACGGAGCTGCGGGGATCACCACGACCGCCGAGCTCAGCGCAACGGTGGCGGCGAGAGCAAGGGCAGAACGCTTGGCGAACGAAACGGACATGGACGTGCCTTTCTCGAAGCGGCCTTGAGCCGCTCGTATGGATGAGGTGTGCCGGCTGAAGGCCCCCTGCCTCGCCCCGACAGCGATGAGTTTTCACCCGCCCGGACCCCGTGTCACGAGGGTTTTTGATTCGAGATCAAACCGCCTCCGCGCCGTTATCAAACACCGTGATGCCGACGTGACATGTTAATGACAGCAAACTGTCAACAAGCCCAGAATCCCCGGAACTTCAAGGAAATTTCCCCCTGCAACGCGACTGCAACGCACTCAAACCTAGTGTGATCCACATCACCTCGATTCAGCGGGGTAACCAGACACGAAGGAGTACGACGTGACCGTCTACGCGCAGCCGGGCCAGGAGGGCTCAAAGGTCAGCTTCAAGCCCCGCTATGACAACTACATCGGGGGCGAGTGGGTCCCGCCGGTGAAGGGCGAGTACTTCGAAAACGTCACCCCCGTGACGGGCAAGGTCTTCACCGAGGTGGCCCGCTCCACCGCCGAGGACATCGAGAAGGCCCTCGACGCCGCCCACGCTGCGGCCCCCGCCTGGGGCAAGACCTCCCCCGCCGAGCGCGCCCAGATCCTCCTGAACATCGCCGACCGCATGGAGGCGAACCTGGAGCTCATCGCCGTCGCGGAGACGTGGGACAACGGCAAGCCGGTCCGCGAGACGCTCGCCGCGGACATCCCGCTCGCGATCGATCACTACCGCTACTACGCCGGCGCCATCCGCGCCCAGGAAGGTCGTCTCTCCCAGATCGACGACAACACCACGGCGTACCACTACCACGAGCCCCTCGGCGTGGTCGGCCAGATCATCCCCTGGAACTTCCCGCTGCTCATGGCCACGTGGAAGCTCGCCCCGGCCCTCGCCGCCGGCAACGCCGTGGTCCTGAAGCCCGCCGAGCAGACCCCCGCCAGCATCATGGTGCTGATGGAGCTCATCGGCGACCTGCTGCCCCCGGGCGTGCTCAACGTCGTCAACGGCTTCGGCGTCGAAGCCGGCAAGCCCCTGGCCTCGAGCCCGCGCATCCGCAAGATCGCCTTCACGGGCGAGACCACCACGGGCCGCCTCATCATGCAATACGCCTCCAACAACCTGATCCCGGTCACGCTGGAGCTAGGCGGCAAGTCCCCCAACCTCTTCTTCGCCGACATCGCGGAGAAGGACGACGCCTTCTACGACAAGGCGCAGGAGGGCTTCACCCTCTTCGCGCTCAACCAGGGCGAGGTCTGCACCTGCCCGTCCCGCGCGCTGATCCAGGAGAGCATCTACGACCGCTTCCTCGGCGACGTCGTGGAGCGCACCAAGAAGATCATCCAGGGCAACCCCCTCGACACCGACACCCAGATCGGCGCCCAGGCCTCCAACGACCAGCTGGAGAAGATCCTCTCCTACATCGACATCGGCAAGCAGGAGGGCGCCAAGGTCCTCACGGGCGGCGGCCGCGCGCAGCTCGAGGGCGACCTGGCCGGCGGCTTCTACGTGCAGCCGACCATCTTCGAGGGCACCAACAACATGCGCATCTTCCAGGAGGAGATCTTCGGCCCCGTCGTGGCGGTCACCAAGTTCTCCGACTACGACAACGCGCTCTCCCTCGCGAACGACACCCTCTACGGCCTCGGCGCCGGCGTCTGGTCCCGCAACGGCAACGTCGCCTACCGCGCCGGCCGCGACATCCAGGCCGGCCGCGTGTGGGTGAACAACTACCACGCGTACCCCGCGCACGCTGCCTTCGGCGGCTACAAGTCCTCCGGCATCGGCCGTGAGACCCACCTGATGATGCTCGAGCACTACCAGCAGACCAAGAACCTGCTGGTCTCATACTCGGAGGACAAGCTCGGCTTCTTCTAAACAAGACCCCGTCTCCTCCCGAAAGACCGGGGCCGGTCAGGAGGAGGCGGTAGCCTCCCGCGCACCCAGCGCGGGAGGTGCCCG
>JALAHE010000200.1 GCA_022712075.1 Galactobacter sp. | reverse complement strand
CCCCCGAGCATCGGCGCATCGACGTGGTCAACGCTGGCGCACACCATCGACGGTGTGGAGCCGAGCGTCCGTTCAAGGGCCGCCCCCAAGGGGCCCAGAACGAGGGCTTGTGCAGGTGCGAGGCAACCGCCAAGCACCAGCCTCGCCGGGTCGAAGGCCCGAACGAGGACCTCCACTCCCGGCGCAAGATGATGGGCGTAGCAGCTCAGCGCCGCCACGGCGTCTGTGTCTCCGGCGAGGCCGGCGACCACGAGGTCATCGAGGGTGGCTGCTCCGGTTTCACTGAGGACGGCGGCCGTGGCCGCTCTCCAGTCAACGGAGTCGAGCCCGCCGATGGCCCCGGCGGCGCCGGTGGCCCCGCGATACGGGCGTCCCTCGACGAGTGGTGCCACACCGGTGATGTCGCCGGCGAGCACGAACACGGCGTCCTCGCCGGCGTGCAGTTCGCCGTGTTGCAGCTCGGCCTCTGCGGCGGCGAGCGGTGCCCCCTCGAAGTGAAGGGACAGTCCCGAAAAACCCCCCAGAAGGCCGCCGAACACCGCCGGAAGCTCATCGGTGGCCCAGGTCGGGGAATCGATCCAGGGAAGGACGCGGCCTGAGCGGTCAACGGTGGCGGGCAGGCTCACGACCACGGAGCTCAGCCCTCCGTGGGATTCCGTCTCCTCCTCCAGAAGGGCGGACACCGCCTGGGCCGCAGCCTCCGCCATGGCCTGGGCCGTGGCGGGGTGTCCGTGCGGGGCGTAGTGCCGGCGCAGAACGGTCCCGGAGAGGTCGGCGACAGCGGCCAGCAGGTTGTTCGCGCCGAGGTCCAACGCGGCCACGAGCCGGCGGCGGCGGTTCACCGTAAAAGTGCGCGTGGGCCGACCGGCCGAACCGCTGTGGGCCAGCTGCAGCTTGGCCCAGCCGGACTCGGAAAGCTCCGTCAGGAGGCGGGCCGCAGTGGGGCGGGAGAGCCCTAAACCGTCGGCAATATCCGAGGCGGTGAAGGCCGTGTCTGGGGTGCGCCGCAGGTACTGCAAGGCCCCGTCCCTGTTGACATGCCGCAGGGAGGAGACGTCACTCCCAATGAGGTGCGGCACAGTGCTCCAGGTGGCTAAGGCGGGGGGTTGAGACACCTCATCGTACTTTCGAAAACCGCAAACTCAAAGATCCGAAAGGTATCTACCCAAGATTGTTCACGGGACTTTGCTGCGGGCTGGCATCGTGGGAGGAACCCGCGGAAAGCCTGTTCGCACAACGCACTGTCATCGGTCACCTTGCGGCCCGAACTGGCCACGGACGGGGCCGGCTCCGTATGGCCGGACCACCGCCAGCGGGGACGGAAGAAGGTGTCGGATCGGCGTAGCCTCGGGCGTGATCGGCGCGCGATCCGCGCCGCAAGACTCCGGGAGGACGTATGAGCACGCAGTCGTGGCGGGACCACTTCACCCTCTTGTCGGACGGCGAGCCGGCGGAGGCCTGGTGCGCTGCGGCGGACGGCGAGGAGGCATGGGTGGTGCTCGAGGCGGCGCCGCAGGACGTCGTCCGCACGGGGGAACTGCCCGCGGAGGGCGTGCTCTCCCAGGCGCCGCTTGGCGACTACGACGTCATCGAGCTTTCTGTCTTCGCCAAGCCGGCCGCGCGGATTCGCTGGCGCTCCGATGAGGAGGAGGGCGGGGCGATCAGCGAGGTCGCCCCCGTCGGCGGCGTGGAGATCGCGGACGCGACCCGCGCGGCGCTTGTCGAGGCGGCGCTGGACGAACTGTGGCAGGAGGGTGCCGAGCGCGTTTGGACCGTCATCCCCGAGGCGCAGGCCGCCGGGTACCTCGCTGCCGGGTGGGAGCAGCGGGAACGCGTGACCCACGGCTGACCTGCCCGTTGAGTCGGCCGCCGGGCCGGCGACGGCAACGGTGGCTGTCGGGCTGGCTGCGCAGTCGGCGAGACGCCGTTGTCTCTCCGCCGCCGCGCTAGCTAGGGTGCTGGTGGGGCCAAGGCCCCGCGTTATCACCCTGCCTCGTGACCCCTGAAGGAGCGTCATGCGTTTGATCCCCCGCGCCCTCGTGGCCGCGGCCGCCGGCCTGGGCCTCGCCCTCTCCGGTGTGGCCCCGGCCGTCGCCGCCCCCGTGCCGAGCGCCGTCCATGCGGTGACCGTCGTCAATGCCAAGCCCGTCACCATCAAGACCATCCCCACCAAGACCGTCTCCGGTGCGGCGAAGGCCACGGTCAAGCCCGCCTTCGCCAAAGCAAAGGGCGTGAGCAAGGTCAAGGCCGTGCTCACGGTCAAGAAGGGCACCAAGACGGTCGCGGCGAACAAGACCTCGGTGAAGCTCGCCGCCGGCACCTACAAGGTGACGACGAAGGTCACCTACGTCTACAAGGGCAAGAAGGCGAGCGTCTCCAAGACGCAGACCCTCAAGGTCGTGAAGAAGGCGGCGAAGAAGCCGGCCTCGGTCATCCCGTCCGGTTGGGACTGCCCGTCCGGCTACCCCATCAAGGGCAACGCCAGCTCGATGATCTACCACGTGAAGGGTGGCGCGTTCTATGAGCGCACCAACCCGGAGGAGTGCTTCGCCTCGGAGCGGGCAGCCCAGGCCGCGGGATACCGCGCTTCCAAGCGCTGAGCCTCCCGGCACCCGCGGCGCCCCGGTCACCTCAAGGTGACCGGGGCGCCGTCGTGCACGGGCCGCAACCTGCCCAACGGCGCGTGGCCGGGCCCCGCGCACGGCCCGCCGCGGGCGGGCCTATCGGTCCGACCACGGCCCCGCGAAGGTGACGCGTAATTGACCTGGGTGGGTGTGATCCGCTTCACTACTTTCCTAGGATGCGGAATCTTGCATCCGTATCGTGGAAGTTCACGCCTCGAACCCCGGGCGCGATCTAGGAACAGGAGAGCCGATGACCACCATCGAGCAGCAGCCCCGCGGCCGCGACGTTGACCCAGAAGAGACCGCCGAGTGGCTCGAGTCCTTCGATGGGCTGTTCCAGGAGACCGGCGCGCGCGGCGCCGAGGACGTGCTGCGCGCCCTGGTGGAGCGCGCGGGTGACCACGATGTTCCGGTCCCGTCCGGCCTCGGCACCACGACCGACTACATCAACACCATCTCCGCCGCGGACGAGCCGGAGTTCCCGGGTCGCGAGGAGATGGAGCGCGCCTACCGCAAGTGGATGCGCTGGAACGCCGCGATCATGGTGCACCGCGCCCAGGCGCCCGGCATCGGCGTGGGTGGCCACATCTCCACGTACGCTGGCGCTGCCACGCTGTACGAGGTCGGCTT
>JALAHE010000199.1 GCA_022712075.1 Galactobacter sp. | reverse complement strand
GGCACCTTTCGGTGCCGGGCCCGCCGTGTCACGCGCGGAGGCCTGGGCTCAGCCGAGCTCGGCGAGCCGCTTCTGCTCGTGGGCCACGTCGAAGTCTGCGGCCGGCCACTGCGGGTCGATCTTGGCGAGGGCCTGGGTCAAGAGCGACTGGACGGCCAGGCGCGCGTACCACTTGCGGTCGGCCGGCACCACGAACCACGGCGCCTCGTCGGTGTGGGTCTTGTCCAGGGCGATCCGGTAGGCCTCCTGGTAGTCGTCCCAGTACGCGCGGGCGTCCACGTCGCCCGGGTTGTACTTCCAGTACTTGTCCGGGCGGTCGAGGCGCTCGGCGAGGCGCTTGCCCTGCTCAGCGCGGGAGAGGTGCAGGAACACCTTGACGATGACGGTGCCGGCGGCGACGAGCTCGCGTTCGAAGTCGATGATCTGCCCGTAGCGCTTCTCGACCTCCTCGAGCGGGGAGAGCCCGCGCACGCGGTGCACGAGCACGTCCTCGTAGTGCGAGCGGTCGAAGACGCCGATCTTGCCCGGGCCGGGCAGCGCCTTGCGGATGCGCCACAGGAAGTCGTGGGCCCGCTCCTCCTCGGAGGGTGCCTTGAAGGCCGTGAGCTCCACGCCCTGCGGGTCGACCGAGCCCACCACGTGGCGGACGATCCCGCCCTTGCCAGCGGTGTCCATGGCCTGCAGTACGAGCAGCACATTGCGGGTGTCTCCGCCCTTGGAGGCGGCAAAGAGCCGTTCCTGCAGCTCATCCAGCGCCGAGGTTCCGGCGGCCAGGGCCGCCTCTCCGGCGGCTTTGTCGCCGTCGAACCCCGGCTTGTCTGCCGTGGTGGAGTCGTCCATCGGTGAGCCGGGCACCCACGCCAGCGCCGCCGCGGCGTCGGGCAATGCCTGTCCTTCGATACCGAGGTCCTGCTTGTCCTTCTGAGCCACCGCTCCTCCTGCTTGAGCTCGCGCGGCCCGCCCGGGGAGCCCGGGCGGGGCGGAGGGCTCAGGCCCTCTCGCGCAGGCCCTCCAGGTATTCGGCGATCCTACCGATCGCGTCCTCCAGCATCTTCACATCCGGCAGTGTCACGAGGCGGAAGTGATCCGGGGCGATCCAGTTGAAGCCCGTGCCCTGCGTGACGAGGATCTTCTGCTGCTTGAGCAGGTCGAGGGCGAAGCGTTCGTCGTCCTGGATCGGGTAGACCTCGGGGTCAAGGCGCGGGAAGAGGTACAGGGCGCCGTAGCCCTGCTCGCAGGAGACGCCGGGGATCTCGTTGAGCATCTTGTGCGCCAGATTGCGCTGTTCCAGCAGGCGGCCGCCGGGCAGGATCAGGTCGTTGATGGACTGGTACCCGCCCAGCGCGGTCTGGATGGCGTGCTGCGCCGGGACGTTGGCGCACAGGCGCATGTTGGTGAGGAGGTTGAGCCCCTCGATGTAATCGGTCGCCAGGTGCTTGGGTCCAGAGATGGCCATCCAACCGGCGCGGAAGCCGCACACGCGGTAAGCCTTGGACAGCCCCGAGAAGGTGAGGGTCAGGACGTCGTCGGAGAGCGAGGCCATGTTGATCGCCTCGACGTCGTCGTAGGTGATCTTCTCGTAGATCTCGTCGGCGAAGACGATGAGGCCGTGGCGGCGCGCCAGCTCGAGGATGCCCTCCAGGACGTGCTTGGGGTAGACGGCGCCCGTGGGGTTGTTGGGGTTGATCACCACGATGCCCTTGGTGCGGGGCGTGATCTTGGCGGCCATGTCCTCGAGGTCCGGCATCCAGCCCTCGGACTCGTCGCAGAGGTAGTGCACGGCGCTGCCGCCGGCCAGGGACGTGGAAGCGGTCCACAGCGGGTAGTCCGGCGCGGGAACGAGGACCTCGTCGCCGTCGTCGAGCAAGGCGTTGAGGCTCAGCGAGATGAGCTCGGAGACGCCGTTGCCGAGGTAGATGTCGTCGACGCCGATCGTCTGGATGCCGCGGGTCTGGTAGTACTGCGAGACCGCGGTGCGCGCGCTCATGATGCCGCGCGAATCCGAGTAGCCCTGCGCCTGCGGCAGGTTCCTGATCATGTCCACGAGGATGGCGTCTGGCGCCTCGAAGCCGAAGGGTGCCGGGTTGCCGATGTTCAGCTTCAGGATGCGGTGCCCTGCCGCCTCCATGCGCGTAGCCTCCTCCAACACCGGACCGCGGATGTCGTAGAGGACGTTGTGGAGCTTGGATGACTGCTTAAATTCGGGCACGGACTCATCTTGTCACCGTGCGAGGGCAGATGCCTTCACATGACGGGATAGCGCGGCCCACAGCCCGGCGTGACCCCGCTCACCCCGGCGGCGCGTCAGGAACCGCTCGGCACGGCCGAGGGGCTCGCCTCGCTCACGAGGGAGCGGGCGGCGCGCCAGGCCTCCAGATCGGCGTCGCTCACGCCGGATTCGGCCTGCAGGCGCTGCAGCTGGTCCCAATTCTCGCCGCTGAGGGCCGAGGCAAGCTTGGTGAGCGACTCGAGCGCGTCCTTGCCCACCCGGTCGGAGGAGATGACGCCGAGCAGCGGGTCCGCCCCGAGCGTGTTGCCCGGGTCCTGCAGCAAGCGCAGCCCCCATCCGACGATGCGGGGATCGTTGGAGCGCGCGATGGCCAGCTCCGCCTTGCCGCTCTCCAGCAGCGTCAGCGCGGCGGTCGCGTCCGCGGTGCCCGTGCTCTCCCGCGGGGCGCAACCGGCCCGCGATTCCCACGCCGTGCCGGCCGAGCTCAGCCAGGCGCGCGGGGCGGCGAGCCGGCCCTCTGGGCAGAAGGCGGGAAGCGTGGCCACGGACTCGAGCGAGTGCTTCGCGGCGACGGACTTGGTGGTGACGGCGGCGAGGCGGCGCTCGCCCAGGGCCGCCGTGCCAACCGCAAGCCCCTCGTCGAGGGAGGCGCTCACGGCGTCGGTGGCCGAGCGCTGGTCGCTGGGGGTGGATCCCGCGGCGGCATCCGCGTCGGCGTCCCCCGACGCATCGGTCGAGGAGGCCTCGCCCTGGGCGCCCGCGGACGAGGCGGTGGCCGTGGGCGCGGCCTCGGCGGCCGGGGCGGCGGACACGAGCCACTCCTCCGCGCCGCCGTAGACCAGGTCCACCTTGTCGCCGGCGAGCTGGGCGCGGGCGTCCTCGGAGCTCAGGGTCTGCGACTCGGCGAGATGGGCCTTCACCCCTGCGGAGGTGAGCACCTGCACGGAGGCACGGGCCTGAAGCAGAGCGTCCGGGTCGCCTTCGAGGGCGGCAATCCGCACGACGCCGCTCGTCGTCTCCGGCGCGTTGGTCACCGGCGGGGTGGGCGGGGAGGTGGTGCAGGCACCCAGCCCCAGGGCCAGTGCGGCGCCGAGGGCGACGGACGCGGCAACCCGCGAGCCGCGCGCACCGCGCTCACCGCGCGGACGGGTGAGCGGTGAGGGGACGAACGGCAAAGACTTCACCCCTAGAGGGTATCCGGGAGGGGACGCGCACCCCAGCCGCGCCCCGCCCCGCGCGCCGTGTGGTCAAATGTGGGCATGACTCACACGAGCGATTCATCGGGGCTCGACGCCCTCGATCGCGCCATCATCAACGCCCTCGTGGCGGACGCCAGAATCTCCAACGCGGCGCTGGCCGAGCGCGTGGGCGTGGCTCCCTCGACGGCGCTCGTGCGCACCCGCGCGCTCGTGGAGCGCGGCGTGATCGAGGGCTATCACGCCACCGTGTCGCTCGCCGCCGTTGGCCGCCCCGTGCAGGCCCTCATCGCCGTGAAGTTGCGCGCCCACGACCGCGACGAGATCGACCGCTTCACGCGCTTCGTCCCCGATCTGCCGGACGTCGTGGAGATGTTCCACGTCTCGGGCGGCACCGATTACCTCCTGCGGATCGCGGTCGCCTCCACGGATGCGCTGCGCAACTGGGTGCTCGATCACCTCGCCACCGACGCCTCGGTGGCCCACACTGAGACCACCCTCATCTTTGGCCATCACCCTGGCACCACCGGCCCCCTGCTTCCCTCCGGGGCCGACGAGCAGGACTGAACTGGACGCAGAAACGCCGCAGGCCGGGCACCCCGTGGGGTGCCCGGCCTGCGGCGTATGGCTGGGTGCCGACGCCTAGGCGCGGCGGCGCTGCAGCACGGCGTCCAGGTCCAGGCGCTCGGCGCGCTGTGAGCGCTCTGCTTCGAGGCGCTGGGCCTCGGCCTGGCGGATGCTCGTGATGACCTCGGCGCGCTTGCTCTCCTCGCGCGGCAGCGGGGCAGCGGCCGGACGCTGAGCCGGCGTGGCACCGACGTAGCTCGGGGCGGGAAGCTCGCGGGGAGTCCACTGTTCCGACGCAGCGGCTGCCACGGCCGGGGCGAGAACAGCGGGTTCGTCCTCCCCCACTGCCTCGTCGGCGGGTTCCTCGGCCAGCATGTCGAAGGGCGCGTCCTGGCGCTCGGCCAGCCGGCGCTCCAGCTCGGCCGCGCGCTCCTCGGCGAGGCGGGCCTCGGCGAGCTCGCGCTCGGCGCGCTCGCGGGCCTCGCGGGCGGCGGCGTCCTGGGCGGCGGACTCGATGAGCGCGGCCGGCACGGAGACCGCCGCCTGCTCCCACGCCTTGCGGCGGCGGTCACGCACGGCGCTGGCGCGCAGGCCGGCCACGCTGAGCCCGGCGACGGCCAGGGCGATCAGCGGGACCCAGAGGCTGAGCGGACCCACGAGGGCCACCACCAGCGTGATCGGCGCGGCCAACGTCGCGAGGGCGCCGAGCGCTGCAAGCGAGAGCTTGCCCCAGCGCACGGTGAACGTCCCTTGCGGTTGCGTCATGGCTCCTCCTGGTGGGGCGGCGGGTTGGGGGTACCCGTGGATTCCCCAAGTTATCGGCAAGCGCAGCGGGAAACGGTGAGAAACGGCGCGTGTCACGCAATCAGCGTCAGGAGTTTCTGCTTTCCGGCGCCCATTCCTCCTCCGTGAGCGCGAGCACTACGTGATCCCGCCAGTCCCCGCGGACCCACAGGGCCCGCTCACGCATCCCCTCCTCGCGGAAGCCCAGGCGACGCAGCAGCGCCAGGCTCGGGGCGTTCTCGGGATGGACGAGCGCCTCGATGCGGTGCAGGCCCGCTTCCCCGAAGCCGTGGTCAAGCGCGAGCCGCACGGCCTCCGTGGCCAGGCCCTGGCCGCTGAATCCCCGATCGATCCAGTAGCCGATGCTCCCCTGCCTCGCCGCGCCCCCGGTCAGGGAGTGCAGGCTGACCTGGCCGAGCACGGCGGCCGGGGCCTGGGGCTGCGCAGCACTCCCCCCGAGGCGCAGGGCCCACCCGAGGCTGCGACCGTGCTTCGCGGCCCGCTTCGCCTCCCGCAATGCGCCGGCGAAGCTCCCGGTCTGCGGAGCGGCCAAGGGATCGGAGGCGCCGAACGGCTCGAGCCACTCGCGGTTCCTCGAGACAAGCGCCCTGAACGCGCGTTTGTCCGCGGCACGCAGCGGCGACAGCGTCACCCGGTCGCCGCTCAGCACGGGGCGTGGGTCGCGCGGGGGGTTGGACATGGGTGAACCCTAGCCGTCCGCGCAGCGCACGGCCCGGATGCGAGGATGGGGCAATGCAGCCCACCGCCCAGCAGGGGCCCGAGCAGCCCGCCTCCGTGAGCGCCGCCAAGGCGGCGTTGCGCTCTGAACTCCGCGCGCGCCGTCGTGCAGCGAGCCCCGAGGAACGCGAGGCGGCCAGGAGGGGCTGGGCCGGCTCGGCCGGCCAGCTCGCCGCGTGGGCCGCGTCCGGCGCCGCCGCCGGGCGCCCCGCGTGCCTCGCCGCCTACCTGCCCGCCGCCACGGAACCCGACCCCACCGCGGCGATGGCGGCCTGGCATGCCTCCGGGCTGAGCGTCCTGGTGCCGCTCTCGCTGCCCGGCCGCCGGCTCGCGTGGGTGCGGTGGACTCCGGAGCTCGAGGTCGCCCGCGGGGCTCACGCCCCGGTTCCCGAACCCGTCGGAGGGGAGGCGGCGGACCCGGCCGGCATCGATCTGCTCGTGGTGCCGGCCCTCGCCGTCGCGGAGGACGGAACGCGTCTGGGCCAGGGAGGAGGCTTCTACGACAGCTTCCTCTCGGGACGCACCGTGCCCACTGTGGCGTGTGTGGGATCGGAGGAGATCCTGGCCTCGGTGCCGGCCGAGCCCTGGGACGCCCGCCTCGACGCGGCCTGGACGCCGGAGGGGCTGCGCCGCCTGACTCCCTCCTGAGGCGAACGCCCACCGGGCTGTGACGCGGATCCTCGCGAGCAACCCGGCGACCCGCGTACGATGGATCGGCGGCGGAGCGCGCCGCCAGGCGCTGCGCGGCGACCGCCACCAGGTCACCGCCGA
Source organism: Galactobacter sp. (assembly GCA_022712075.1). GTDB lineage: Bacteria > Actinomycetota > Actinomycetes > Actinomycetales > Micrococcaceae > Galactobacter. The sequence goes on along the minus strand of JALAHE010000199.1, from coordinate 8,007 downwards.
CCCCATGAAGAAGGAACACCATGCCCACGTATGAGTACGCCTGCAAGGATTGCGGGCGCCACTTCGACATCTTCCAGGACTTCTCGGAGGCGTCCCTGACGGTCTGCCCCGAGTGCCAGGGCCACCTGCGCAAGAAGTTCGGCACCGTCGGCGTGACCTTCAAGGGCTCGGGCTTTTACCGCACCGATTCCCGCTCCTCGGGTTCCTCCGAGTAGCCCCCTCCCCTCACACGGCCCGTCCCTCCACGGACGGGCCGTTGTCGTCTGCTGGCTGGTTCCTCTGCGGCGCACTCTTGGAGGCATGAGCCAGCTCGCAGGCCGCTTCGGGCCCCTCCCCTTTGAACGGCGGCGCGCCCGCACAGCACGCGGCGCGCGCCGTTCCCCCGGCGGGCGAGCGCGGCTCCCCTCGCCGCGCAGGACCCCGGGCGAGTGGTGGGCCAGGCACCGCCGCTGGCTCGTGGCGCTCTGCGTCTTCGTGGCGGTGTGGGCCGGACTGCGGGCCGTGGCGCCCGCTGAAGTCCACACCCGCGAAGCCTGGGTGCTCACGGCGCCGTTGGCGGCCGGGCACACCTTGGGGCCGGATGACGTGCGCCGGGTGAACTTCCCGCTCGCCGCGGGTGCCGCGGGCGGCGGAGCTCCCGCCGGGGACGGGGAGGCGCCCGCTTCCGGGGCGTCCTCGGCGTGGATGGAGGGCGAGGTGGTGGGCCGCACGCTCGCCGTCCCGTGGCCAACCGGGCTGCCGCTGCACGAGGGCGCCCTCACGGGCTCGGCGCTCCTGCGATCGCTGGGGCCCGGCGAGGTGGCGGTCCCCCTGAGCTGGGAGGACGCCGCCGCCGCGCGGCTCGTCTCCAGCGGGGACCGGGTGGACGTGGTGCTCTCGATCCCCCGAGACGGCGAGGCGCCCAGATCGCGGGTGCTCGCGACGGACGCGCGGGTGCTGTGGTGTGGCTCCGACGAGGCAGGAGGCTCCGGCTGGCTCGCGAGGGACGGTGTTCGCGGTGTCACCGTGGTGCTGGCGGTGCCGCGCGGGCGGGCGGCGGAGCTCTCCTCGGCGCCTCAGCACGGGGCCGTGAGCCTCGTGCTCACCGGCTAGTGCGGGGCGAGGCCGGCGGGCGTCGGCTGGGCCCGTCTGCCGCGCGGGTGGTGCCCTCAGCCCCAGTGCGGCGGGCGCTGCGAGCGGATCCAGGCCAGGCGGGCAGCCTCCTCCGCCGCGGCGTCGGGGTCTCCCCACGCCGCCTCCGACTCGGTGTCGGGGCGCTGGGGCAGGCCGGTGGGCTGGGCTTGCTCGTCAGCGGGATCGGCCGCGGAGTCCCCGCGTCCCGCGCGGCGTTCCCGCGCTGCGCGGAGCGTGGCCGCCTCGGCGTCCTCGAGCGAGGAGCCGGCCTCCCAGCCCTCGACGACGCCGTGGGCGCCCTCGCCGGCCAGTCGGGTCGGCGGTTGCACCGCGGCGCGTCGCTTGCGCGGCCCGCGTCGGGGCGCGCCGTCCTGAGGATGCTCCAGCGCGTTCACACGCCGGCCCGGCGCCCGCGTTCCGCGGAGCCCTCGCCCTGGCCCGCTTCGGATCGCTCGCCCGTCTGCCCGCCCACGGCAGCGGCCGACTTGCCGGCCTGGGCCGAGGCGTCGTGGCGCCCGCGCGGGGTCTGCAGGCCCAACGCCGCGGCGATGTGCCTCGCCACGGCTGCAGGGTCTGAGAAGACGTCGATCGTCCACACCTGGATGGGGTTCCACCCGCGGCGCACGAGTTCGAGGGGCACGATGCGCGAACGCTGGCGCACGCTCGCGGAGGCGTAGTCGTCCCCGGCGTCGCTGATGACGGCCACGGGCGGGCGGTCCCCTCCCTCGGGACCAAACACCGCGAGGTCGATGCCCTCGTACGGGGCCTCGCTCACCTGCAGGCCCCAGACCTTTAGCCGCTCGGCGAGGTCGCGCATGAGCGGATCGCTCAGCTCCGCGCCCTCGGAGTCCTGGCCGCCCTGCTGCAGCGCGCGCATCGCGGCCACGAGCAGTGCCGAGCCGTGCCGGAGGCGGCCGGAGTCGAGCTCGGCGGGCGAGAGCGCGGAGACGATGCGCACCCACTCGCGGCCGGAGAGCAACGCGGCGGCGACGGCACGGGCGCCCTGGGGCGTGCCGAGCTGGCCGAAGTCGTGGACGGGACGGCCGTGTGCCGTGCGCCCGTAACCGAGCGTGAAGATCACGGCGTCGCGGCGCAGGCCCTGCAGGCGCTCGGCGCTCGTGACGACGAAGGGCTCGTAGCCGCGCTTGAAGGCGGGCTCGGCCTCGGGGTGCGAGCGCAGGGCGGCGCCGATGCCGCGGGCCACGGCCCGGGCGTGGTGCGCGTTGCCTGCCACCACCGCGAGCGAGCGCTCGGGATGCTCCGCGAGCTGGGCAAACACGAGCTCCACCACGGCGTCGACCTCGGCCTGCGTGCTCTCGGCCGCCGCCTGGCCCGCGGCGGAGACGCCCTCGGGGACGTGCAGCACGGCCGCGCGGCGCTCCCCCGTGCGCGGATCCGGATGCGCGTTGAGCTCGCCGTTGTAGTGCGAGGACAGAGCCTGGACGAGGCGCTCGTCGAGCGGGCGGTGCACACGGGTGAGCGAGCGGCGCGGCGTCACCTTGGCGAGCGCCTCGTAGGCGCTCAGGGGCACGCGTCGCGCCTGGGAGGCCTCCCCCGGGTCCACCGTGACGTTGAGCGGGCGGGGCGCACCCGAGCCAGGGTCGCCGATCGCGATGACCTGGTCGGAGCGGCCAACGGCGCCCAACGCCGAGACGAGCGAGAGCGACTCGGCGTCCAGCAGGATGGTCGCGTCGAAGCGGCTCCACCGCGGCAGGGCGGAGGGAAGGAAGAGCGGGGCACCGATCCAGATGGGCACCAGCGCGCCCGTCAGATCGGGAGAGATCGCGGCGAACTGCGCCACGGTCGGGTCGCCGATCTTCAGCAGCGCGCGCAGATCGCGGGCCGCCACGCGGTGGTCGGCCAGGGCCCCGCGCCAGCGCTCGGCGAGGCGGTGCTTGACCGCCTCGGCACCGCCGGCGATGTGCTTGGCGTCCGCCTGGGCAAACTCGCGCTGGGCTCGGCCGAGCACCCGGCCGTCCTGAAGCGCCAGGTAATCGTCGCCGGAGACCATGGCCTCGAGCACCGACTGCCACCAGGCCTGGTCGAGCTCGGACGGGATGAGCTCGCGCAGCACGCCGCGGCGCTCGAAGTCCTCGAGCAGCTCGCCGAGGCCCTGCTCGCGCAGGGTCTGCAGGAGGAGCGTGCGCTCGGGCAGCACCTCGAGGTCGGCCTCGGCCGCCACGAGGCGCTCGAGCGTGGACTCGAGCTCCGCGGCCGGCAGGCCACGCAGCGTGCGGCCCTCCTCGGCCGGCGCCGGAAGCACGGCCTCGAGCTTCTCGAGCCGCGCAGACACCTCGCGGAAGGTCGCCAGGACGGTCTCCAGCCCGCTCGGCACCGTGGGGTAGCGGCGATCGGTCGCCAACACCTCCCAGGCCTTGCGCTGGGTCTGCACCTGCGTGAGCGCGGTGTGCAGATCCTCGATGTGCACGCCGGGGCGCACGTACTCCTTGGCCACCCGGCGCAGGCGCGAGCGCGTCATGGAGCTCATCTCGATGCCGCGGTCCTTGCGCCACGCGGGCGTGGCCGTCGCGGCGATCAGATCGTCAACGGCCTTATCGAAGATGTCGGGCTCGAAGTGATCCAGGCTGTGGCGCACATCGACCAGCAGGCGCAGGGTCTTGCCCCACTGCGCAAAGGTGCGCACGGGCTTGATCCGCGTGGCCTTGGCGGTGGCCTCGAGCTTGGCGCGCAGCGGCGGCACGTCCTTAGCGAGCGAGCGCACCAGCTCGAGGGCGCTCTCGGCCTGGCCGCGATGGCTCAGGCGCGCGCCGAACCACGGGCTCGTGCGCGTCGCATCGTCGAAGGCGCCCAGCTCGGCCGCGCGCATGAGCTGCGTGGCGACTGGTCCGCGCTCCGGCATGGCGTCGAGCACCGAACGCTTGAGGCGCACCGTGGTGGACGGCGCCGGCACGCGCGAGGTGACCCTGGCGAGCTCCTGCATGGCCTGCAGCGGCGAGGCGTTCCAGCGCGGGCGCACGCTGCGCAGCGAGCGCACGTGCTCAAGCAGCGAGACGCGGCGGTCGCGCAGGAGCGACTCGTTGGTGCGGGGGTGCGGCTCGGAGGCCTGCTCGTTGCGCAGCACGGCCTCGACGAGCCGGCGGCGTAGCTCCTCCGCGTCGACGTCGCGGCGCAGCGGCAGCGCGATGGAGTCGAGCCCGCGCGAGCCGAGCTGGGCGATGAAATCGGTCACCGACTGCTCGCGCTCGGCGACCACGAGCACGCGCTTGCCCTGGGCGGCCAGGCGCACCGCCGCGTTGACCGCGAAGGTGGTGCCGCCCGTCCCGGGGGGCGCGCTCAGGGTCAGCGAGCGGCCGCGGGAGACGAGGTCGAGGGCCGCGTAGGCCTCCTCGTCGGCGTCGAGCACCAGGAGCTCGTCGGCCGGGTCGCGTTCGTCGGAGCCGGGCGTGTTGACGTCGTCGCGCAGCGTGGGCGACTGGGCAGCGAGCGCCGCGCGCTCGGCGTCGAGCCGCGCCGCCTCCGCGGCGGCTTCCTGCGGATCCGGCTCGCCGGGGGCAAGGATGCGCGGGGCGTCCTCGGCGCCCGACGTCGCGTCGTCGCCTTCCGCGCTCGCCTCGCCGCTCGTTTCGGTGGGCGCGGCGGGCGAGTCCGACTCGGTGGGCTCACCGTCGCCGGCCGCGCTCGCGGCGGCATCGGCCCGTTCGGCGGCGTCCGGGGCGTTCCCGCCCTCGGAGGCGGGCCGGGACCCCCCGGCCGCGGCCGCATCGTCGTCCGCCGAAGCGGAGGCCTCCGCGGCCCGCGCCGCGTTGCGCGCGGCGAGGCGGGAGTGGCGCGAGGTGTGCACGGTGTCGTCGCCCACGGCGTCCATGAGCGCTGCGACCACTGGATGCTGCGGGGAGACCACCCCGGGATCGGCGGGATCCGCCACGTCGGCGAAGGTCGAGACCACGAGGCGGTCGGCCACGACGAGGCCGGGGATGTCGCGCAGCGCCTCGCGCAGCACCTGCAGGGGCGCGGAGGGGTCGAAGCGGGCCGTGACGTAGGCGGCGTCGCTCAGGGTGGAGGCGTCGATGGTGATGCCAAAGGCGTGGCGCAGGTGGCGCAGCAGGGCCGGGTTCGGTGTGCTGCGCTCGGCGATCTGGAGTTCCTCGTCGTCCACGCCGTCGCGGCGTTCGAGCGAGACGTGTCCGAGCATGACGGGCGCCGAGTAGAAGTCGTTGCCGCCCTGGCGCAGCGTGCGCCACGTGACGAGTCCGGAGGCGAGGTAGCCGACCTCGATGCCGCGCTGGGCGGCGACGTCCTCGATGCGCGCGCCAATGGCGCGGGCCGTGCGGCGGGCCTGCGAGTACTGGACCGGGTCGCGCAGCAGCGTGGAAAGGCGCGTGCGGCGCCCAGCCAGGAGCTGGGCGAGCCCGGAGGGGTGCGCGTGCGTCAGTTCAACGCTGTTGCGCTCGGAGGGAACGAAGTGCAGGAGCGTGTCGGCCCCGCTGCCGGACCCGAGGGACTGCAACCACGCGCCAAAACGGGCATCCTGGTTCGGCTGTGCGCTCACGAAAGTCCTCTTACCTTCCCGGGGCAGGGCTCCGGGGTGCCTGCCTCGCTACTCACCGTAGTTCACCGGCGCGCGCGGGAGGGTGAGGCTCCGCTTCACACGCCGAAAAGGCGTTCGGCCCCGTCGCTCCCCTCGCGATGCGAGGCGGTGCGGCGGGGCCGTGATCAGCTCACTCCCACTCGATGGTTCCCGGCGGCTTGGACGTGACGTCCAGTACCACGCGGTTGATGCCATCCACCTCGTTGGTGATGCGGTTGGAGATCTTGGAGAGCAGATCGTAGGGCAGGCGCGACCAGTCGGCCGTCATGGCGTCCTCGGAGGAGACCGGGCGCAGCACCACGGGGTGACCGTAGGTGCGGCCGTCGCCCTGCACGCCCACGGAGCGCACATCGGCCAGCAGCACGACGGGCATCTGCCAGACCTCGCGGTCCAGGCCGGCGGCGGTCAGCTCGGCGCGGGCGATCGCGTCGGCCTCGCGCAGCAGGTCGAGGCGCTCGCGCGTGACCTCGCCGATGATGCGGATGCCGAGGCCCGGGCCCGGGAAGGGCTGGCGGTGCACGATCTCGTCGGGCAGGCCGAGCTCGGTGCCCACGGCACGGACCTCGTCCTTGAAGAGCGCGCGCAGCGGCTCCACGAGCTCGAACTCGATGTCATCGGGGAGGCCGCCCACGTTGTGGTGGCTCTTGATGTTGGCGGTGCCCTCGCCGCCGCCGGACTCGACGACGTCGGGGTACAGGGTGCCCTGCACCAGGAACGCGACATCCTCGCCCTCGGACGCGGCGATGATCTCGGCCTGCGCGCGCTCGAAGGTGCGGATGAACTGCTCGCCGATGATCTTGCGCTTGGTCTCGGGATCGGTCACCCCGGCCAGCTTCTCGAGGAAGATGTCCTCGGCGTGCACGACCATGAGCTTGGCGCCGCCGGTCGAGGCGCCGAAGGCCTTCTCGATCTCGACGGACTCGTTCTGGCGCATGAGGCCGTGATCGACGTAGACGCAGGTGAGCTGCTCGCCGATGGCGCGCTGCACGAGAGCGGCGGCCACGGCGGAGTCGACGCCGCCGGAGAGCGCGCAGATGGCGCGCTTGGAGCCGACCTGCTCGCGGATGCGGGCGACCTGCTCCTCGACGATGTTGCCGGGCGTCCAGTCGGGCTTCAGGCCAGCACCCTCGTAGAGGAAGTTGGTCAGGACCTTCTGGCCGAACTCGGAGTGGTTCACCTCGGGGTGCCACTGCACGCCGTAGAGCTTGGCGTCCTCGTTCGCGAAGGCAGCAACGGGGGCGCCAGCGGAGGTGGCGAGCACGGTGAAGCCCTCGGGGGCCTCGGAGACCGAGTCGCCGTGGCTCATCCACGCGACCTGCTCGGCGGGCACGCCGTCGAACAGGCAGCTCGTGGCCTCGGTCGCGTTGACTGGGGTGTGGCCGTACTCGCGCAGGCCGGTCTTGGCGACCGTTCCGCCGAGGGCGTTGGCCATGGCCTGGAAGCCGTAGCAGATGCCCAGCACGGGGACGCCGGCCTGGAACAGGTCGGCCCCCACGGACGGGGCGCCGTCGGCGTACACGGAGGAAGGGCCACCGGAGAGGATGATCGCGGCCGGATTCTTGGCCAGGATCTGCTCGGTGCTCGCCGTGTGCGGGACGATCTCGGAGTAGATGTGAGCCTCACGGACGCGGCGCGCGATCAACTGGGCGTACTGGGCGCCGTAGTCGACCACGAGCACGGGCCGCTGCTCGGGAGCGATGGGGGTGGAAGTCACGGGTCAAGCCTATCGGAGAGTGAGGCGGGCGGATGGCGTGGGGTGAGCCCGGCCACCGGCACCGGCCGCCGGGATCAGTAGCGCCGCACCGCGTCGGGGTTGGCGGCGAGGTCGAGCTGGACCTGCTTGTGCACCTTGGCTTCCATGATGAAGGACAGGAAGGGCACCACGCCTCCGAGCGCGATCGCGATGAACTGGCCGAGGCTCCAGCGCATGCGCGACCAGAGGATGAACACGGCAAGCAGGTAGACGACATAGAGCCAGCCATGGGCGATGAGGATGGCGATCGAGACGTTGACGCCGCCGATCACCTGCCCCTCCTGCGCCAGCGTGAAGACATTGGCAGCGCCGTCAACGTGCGTGCCGCCCGCGTACGCCACGAGCTTGAAGCCGTACTTGAGGATCATCTCCACGACGAGCAGCAGCAGCATGATGCCCGTGATGTAGGAGGCCACCTTGTAGAAGGTGGCGGCCGCCTTGATCTGCGCCCGGGTGCCGGCAAAGGTGCGCTTGCGCTGCGGCATCGGGTCGTCCTCCGCCGCGGGCAGCGGCTTCGGGACGGTCTGGTCCTGCTCGCTCATGACTGGGGAGTCCTTGTCCTTGGGTGGTGCTCTAGCTCGAAGGCTGGGGG
>JALAHE010000198.1 GCA_022712075.1 Galactobacter sp. | reverse complement strand
CCCCTGCCGCCCGCTCGCTGAGTTCGCTTGTGCTCCCCGTCTCGGAGCTGCAGGCCGAATTCCTCTACGCGGCGGACACGGTGGCCGAGCGGCACGGGCTCACGCCGGCGCGCTGGCAGGTGCTCGGCGCCGCGATCGCGCAGCCGCAGCCGGTGGCCGACATCGCGCGCGGGCTGGGCCTGGCCCGGCAGAGCGTGCAGCGCGTGGCCGATGACGTCGTGGCCGCGGGCCTGGCCGGCTGGGCACCGAACCCGGCGCACGCCCGCGCCAAGCTGCTCGTCGCGACCGACGCCGGCCGGGCCATCAACGACGCCGTGACGGCCGATCAGCTGGCCTGGGCGGACGAGGTCGGCTCCCGCCTCGACCCGCACGACGTGGCGGCGCTGCGCGGCCTGCTTGACCGCGTCACCGCCGTCTCCCGCGAGTACTGGGACGAGCTCGAGGCCCAGGCCTAGCCGCTCCGGCTTCCTAGCTGGCCGCCCCGGCCAGCTCCACGATCTCCTCGGCCGTGCCCCAGCACAGGGTCACGCCGGCGCCGCCGTGCCCGTAGGCCGCCAGCGTGCGCACGGGCTGACCTGCCGCCTCCTCGAGGCGCAACGCCGGACGCGCGGGGCGCAGGCCCACGGCGCGTTCCTTCACCGCGAGCCCCGCCAGCTCCGGGTAGGCCTCGATGGCGCGGCGCAGGATCGCGTCCTCCGTCTCCTGCGAGTACGTCAGGTCTGCGACGCCCTCGTCGGCCGTGCCGCCGACCACCACGTCGTTCCGGCGCGGGATCACGTAGATCATGCCGTCCTCGTGGTCGTCGTCCACGAGCCAATGCGTGATGCCGCCCTGCTCGAGCTTCACGACCTGCCCGCGGATCGGGTAGCCCGTGCTGTCATCGCCCAGGATCGCGCCGGCGCGCTCACCAGCGGCGACCACGGCGAGAGCCGGGGTGGCCCCGGAAGCCGAGCGCACGACGTCGAGCGCTTGGCCCACGCTGTCCACGCTGGCTTCCAGCGTGGTGACGCCGGCGGCGGCCGCCTGGGCGGCCAGCCACGGAAGGAAGGTGGGCATGTCGATGATGGGCAGCTCGGCAACGATGCCGTCGCGGGCGCCGCGCGGGACGTCGCCCTCGGGGGCGCGGCGGACGTTGCGGGCGCTGGCCGTCCAGGAGCGGTCGGTGCCCGGCAGGCGCTCGACCCAGAGGCCCTCGACGAGGTCCACGCCGCTCGCTGGATCGTCGGCGAGCTCCACGAAGCGGTCGAAGGAGGTCTTCAGGAGGCGCTCGGCGCGCGGGGAGGCCTCGGCCTTGTAGGGGAACCAGATACCGCCGGCCACGCCGGAGACGGTCTCGGTGGCCGGTTGTTCGGCGACGATCGTCACGGCCCAGCCGGCGCGGGCGAGGCCGAGCGCGCAGCTCAGGCCGATCACCCCGGCCCCGATGACGACGGCGGTGCTGGGCGCGGAGGCGGGGGATTCGCTCATGCTCCCGAGACTATCGCCGGCGGCTCCCGCGTGAACGGATAGATCCAGCGTGTGGCGCGCAAACGCCCTCCCCGCCAGCGGCGGAGAGGGCGTTGCTCGAAGCGCGGGCGGCTCAGTGCTTGAAGACCGGTCGGCGCTTCTCGCGGAAGGCGGCAAAGCCCTCCACGTAGTGCTCCGTGGTGCGCAGCGACTCCTGGACGCGGGTCTCGGCGGCCAGCGACGCGTCGAAACCGAGCCCGTCGCGCACCTCGAAGACCAGCTCCTTGGACGCGAGCAGCGCGCCCGTCGCCCCGTCCGCCACGCGCTCGGCGCGCTCGCGCGCAAAAGCCAGCAGCTCGTCGTCGGGCACCACGCGGCTGAAGAGGCCGGAGGCCACGGCCTCCGCGCCGCCCATCAGCTCACCCGTGTAGATGAGGTCGAGCGCGCGGTGCGTGCCGAGGCGCTGTGTGAGCAGCCAGTGGCCTCCCGAATCCAGGGCGGCGCCGAGGTTGGCGAAGGGCGAACCGAGCTTGGCGCGCTCCCCCACATAGACCACGTCGCACGCGAGGGCGAGGCCCAGGCCAACGCCGAGGCACGCGCCCTGCACCGCGGCGAAGCTCGGCGCGGGGAAGGAATGCAGCGCCTCCATGGCCGGTGCCGTGAGCCCGTCGAGGTAGCCGGGGACGTCGTCCGTGGCCGGGTCCACGCCGGCGATGTCGCGCCCGGCGCAGAAGGCCTTGCCCTCGCCGCGCAGCAGCAGCGCGCGGATCTCGCCGCGCTCCGCCGCGGGACGGGCGTTGGCGAGCGCCTGGGCCAGGTCCTTCAGGCCCTGCTCGTCGATCGAGTTGAGCTTGGCGGGGGCGTCGAGGATGACCTCGAGCACCGCGCCGCGCACCTCGGTGCGGATCATGCCGGTTGCAACCGGCGCGCCGGAGGAATCAGGCATCGTAGTCCACCACGACACGCTCGGAGGTGGGGTGGGACTGGCAGGTCAGGACATAACCCTGCTCGATCTCCTCCGGCTCCAGCGCGTAGTTCTCCTCCATGCGCACGGTGCCCTCGACCACCTTGGCGCGGCACGTGCCGCACACGCCGCCGGCGCAGGCGAAGGGGACGTCCGGGCGGGCGCGCAAGGCCGCGTTGAGCACGGTCTCGTTCGCCTCGACCGGGGACTTCACGGAGCCGCGCAGGCCGTCGAGCTGGAACTCGATCTCCACCGTCTCCTGATCGTCGGTGACGACCACCGGCTTGCCGTGCTGCCCCGTGGGATCGCCGACCTCACCCGTCGTGAAGAGCTCGAAGCGCACGCGCTCGGCGGCGACGCCCTTCTCGGCCAGCTGATCGCGGACCAGCTGGACCATGTCCATGGGGCCGCAGAGGAACCACTCGTCGGTGGCCTCGGTGCGCAGCACGTGATCCAGCAGCGCGTCCATCTTTTCCTCGTCGATGCGGCCCGTCAGCAGCGGCGAGATGCGCTGCTCGCGGGTGAGCACGTGGTGGATCGCGAGGCGCGAGGGGTAGGAGTCCTTCAGGTCCGCGAGCTCCTCGACGAACATGACGTCGGAGCTGGAGCGGTTCGCGTAGACGAGGTCAACGCTGGCCTGCGGGTCGTTCTCCAGGACCTGGCGGGTGATCGCCATGACGGGCGTGATGCCGGAGCCGGCCGCGATCGCCACGAGGTGCTGGCCCGAGCCCGGGCGCATGAGCTCTGCCTTGGACACGAAGGTGCCCTGCGGGTTCATGACGTCGATGGTGTCGCCGACCTTCAGGTCCTCGTTGGCCCACGTGGAGAAGAGGCCGCCGGAGTCCTTCTTAATGCCCACGCGGATCTCGCCGCGCACGGGGGCGGCGCAGATCGAGTAGCTGCGGCGCAGCTCCACGGGCGTGCCGTCGTAGGAGGGAACCTGCGCGCGCAGGGCCACGTACTGGCCGGCGGCGTAGTCGAACTCGTCGGCGATCTCCTCGGGAATCGCAAACGTCACCTCCACCGCGTTCGCGGTCAGGCGGCGCACCTCGGAGACCGGGAGGGTGTGGAAGCGGGCCCTGCGGCGGGCCGGGGTGGCGGCGTCGGTGGTCATGCTGACCTGCCTCTCGTGAGGGTGGCGTGAGCGCTGTGGGCGCGCTCAGAGGGCCTTGAAGAAGTCGAAGGGTTCCAGGCAGGCGTTGCACTGGTACAGCGCCTTGCAGGAGGTGGAGCCGAAGCGGGAGAGCTCGCGGGTGTCCAGGGAGTGGCAGCGCGGGCACTTGACCGCCATGGCCAGGCGCAGGCGGTCGCCCTCGCGGCGCGGGCTCGGCGGGGCGATGCCGTACTCCGAGAGCTTGGCCTTGCCCTCCTCGCTCATCCAGTCGGTGGTCCAGGCGGGGCTGAGCGTGAGCTCGATCCTCGCGCCCGGGTAACCGGCGTCTTGGAAGGCGATGCGCAGGTCATCGGCGATCGTGTCCATGGCCGGGCAGCCGGAGTAGGTCGGGGTGATCGTCACGACCACCTCACCAGCCTCCTGCCGCACGCCGCGCAGGATGCCCAGATCCTTGATGCTCAGCACCGGGATCTCGGGATCGTTCACCGTCGCGGCGATGGCTTCCAGGGAGGCGTCGCTCTGGGCCTCACCGTGAGAGTGCCCGACGGCGGTCGGGGACGCAGCCTCGACCGTCGCCTCGGCGACGTGGCCGGGGGCGTGAGCCCCCGCTCCCCCGCAGCACGCCTCAGGCGAGGCGCCCGCCTGGGGCGACCCAGCGGCGTCGTGCACCTGGGAAGAACCCTGGCAGCACGCGCCCTGTGAACCGTGGTGAAGGTGAGTGGACATCAGATCACCAGGTCGCGCCGGGGAACTTGCGGGCCAGGACCTGCATCTCGGCGAGCAGGTAGCCCAGGTGCTCGGTGTGCTCGCCCACGCGGCCGCGGCACAGCGCGTCCTTGGCGACGGGCATGCTGAGGCCTGACTCCTCGATGACGGCCGTGACGCGCTGGTCCCAGTCCTCCTTGAGGGAGGACGGGAGCACCGCGACGCCGGTGGCGGCGAGGCGCTCGTGCAGCGGCTCGTCCACGAAGAGCTCGTGGGCGTAGGGCCACATGACCTCCAGCGAGTGCTGGATGCGGCGGGCCGACTCCTCGGTGCCGCCGCCCAGGCGGAGCATCCACTGCGTGGCGTGATCCACGTGATACTCCACCTCCTTCAGGGCCTTGGCGCTGATGGCGGCGATGGTCTTGTCGGTGCTGTTCAGCAGGCGCGTGTAGAGCAGCTCGAGGTAGACGCTGAAGAAGAGCTGGCGGGCGATCGTCAGGCCGAAGTCCTGGCCGGGCACCTCCACGAGGTGCACGCTGCGGAATTCGTCCTCCTCGCGCCAGTACGCCAGGTCGTCCTCGGTCTTGCCGATGGACTTGCCGCCGTAGGTCAGGAAGGAGCGGGCGTGGCCCAGGAGGTCGAGCCCGATGTTGCCGAGCGCGATGTCCTCCTCCATCTCGGGGGCGCGGGAGATCCACCAGGCCAGGCGCTGGGCCAGGATGAGCGAATCGTCGCCGAGCCAGATGGCGTACTCGCCATTGTCCGCGGCCGGCGGGGCGTCCTGCAGGGCGATGTCCTCGGGGCGCAGCGCGTGACCGGGGGTGACGCGCGTGGCCGAGGCGACGTTGTCGCCGTAGCCGGCGAACTCCTCCTCGAAGTCGTGGCTCACAGGTGCTTCACCCCTTCAGAGGCGGTGTAGTACGTGGCGTGGCGGTAGTCCTTGCCCTTCGGGGACTCGAAGAAGGACTCCTTGTCGCGGGGGTCGCTCGCGATGATGTTGTCGGAGAGGACAACCCAGAGGGACACGCCCTCGTTGCGGCGCGTGTACAGGTCGCGGGCGTTGCGCACGGCCATGTCGGCATCGGGGGCGTGCAGGGAGCCGGCGTGCACGTGGGAGAGGCCGCGCGAGCTGCGCACGAAGACCTCCCACAGCGGCCAGGCGTGCTTGTCCTCCTGGAGGGCGCCCGTGGCGTTGGTGTCGTTGATCTGGTTCTCAGCGCCCACGTCAGGCCGCCTTTCCGCTGGCCTCGGCCAGCTTGAGCTGCTGCTTGCGGGCGTACTCTGCGGCGGCCTCACGGACCCAGGCGCCGTCCTCGTGCGCCACGCGGCGACGCTCGAGGCGCTGCGCATTGCAGGGGCCCTTGCCCTTGATGACGTCCATGAACTCGACCCAGTCGAGCTCCTTGTGGATCCACTGCTTGGTCTCTTCGTCGTAGCGAAGCTCCGGATCCGGGAGGGTCAGGCCGAGGACCTTGACCTGCTCCACGATCATGCCGACGAAGCGCTGGCGCAGATCGTCGTTGGAGAAGCGCTTGATGTGCCAGGCCATGGACTGCTTGGAGTTCGGCGAGGCGTCATCCGGCGGGCCGAACATCATCAGGGCCGGGGCGTAGAAGCGGTTGACCGCGTCCTGGGCCATGGCCTTCTGCTCCGGGGTGCCGTTCGCGAGCGTCAGCAGGATCTCGAAGCCCTGGCGCTGGTGGAACGACTCCTCCTTGCAGATGCGGACCATGGCGCGACCGTACGGCGCGTAGGAGGCGCGGCACAGCGGCACCTGGTTGGCGATCGCGGCGCCGTCGACGAGCCAGCCGATGGCCCCGACGTCGGCCCAGGAGCGCGTGGGGTAGTTGAAGATGCTCGAGTACTTGGCCTTGCCCTCGATGAGGGCCTCGACCATCTCGTCGCGGGTGGCGCCGAGGGTCTCGGCGGCGGAGTAGAGGTACAGCCCGTGGCCCGCCTCGTCCTGCACCTTGGCCATGAGGATGGCCTTGCGCTTCAGGCTCGGGGCGCGGGTGATCCAGTTGGCCTCCGGCTGCATGCCGATGATCTCGGAATGCGCGTGCTGGGAGACCTGGCGGATCAGGGTCTTGCGGTAATCGTCCGGCATCCAGTCGCGGGGCTCGATACGGCCATCGGCCGCAATGAGGGCGTCAAAGGCGGCGCGGCCTTCGTCGTCGGCGACGGTGCTCGGCGTGGCGGCGGTGGTGCTCATGCGCTTGGCTCCTCCTGGTCGATGCGGGCCGTGGGTTGATCGAGGGCGTGCGTGCCCTGCGTTGAATTACTGACCGCTCGTTCAGGTTATGTGAGCGACGTCGCATGGTCAAGCGGCGGGGGGCGGTTGTGGTGGGGTGTTTGAGGCACATTTCTGGCGAACGGCCCGCGGCGGCCAGCGGCGACGTGCTGCTGCCCTGCCGCGCACCCGCGCTTTGAGGCTGGTTCTGCGCTTTGAGGCGCGGTTTTCGGGCCTCAAAGCGCAGAACAGGACTCAAAGCACGCGGCATCCTTCCCCTCACAGCCGCGGAGCCTCCACCGACTCTGCGGAGGGTCCTGGCACCCCGACCTCTCCAAGCGCAGGGTTCGTGCATGCGCCTCTACCGTCTCTCGCCTCCCCCGCGTTCGCCGCACGTCTTTTCTACATCGCAGCGCGGGGTTACCACGCCAAGCCCGCGCCTGCAGCTGGTCCCCGGGTGGGCGGTTCTGGCTCAGGTGTGGGAAGCAGCGGGGCCTCGCGAACGCGTCGTCATCCGGGCCACAGCACTGGCCGCTCAATCACCTTCGCGCGTCTTCTGCGGACTCACCGGCCTGCTCCTG
>JALAHE010000197.1 GCA_022712075.1 Galactobacter sp. | reverse complement strand
CTCCTGGGTGGGGCCGAGCTCGTCCCAGATGCGCCAGGCGATGCGCTGGGCCGTGAAGATGAACTCCGCTTGGAAGCGCGCGTCCTCGACGTCGTAGCCGGGGGCCAGCGCCGTCAGCACCTCGGCCGCGCTGCGGATGAGTTCCGCGTCCTGACTCGCCACGTGGGCGCGCAGGGCCGGCTCGGACTCCATGAGCAGGCCGATCCGGCGATGCTCGCGGTGATCAACGCCGTCGGCGTCGATCAGTTCCTCCAACGTGGCCAGCAGGGTGGCGAGCGCGCGCTCCGGCGTGGGATCCACCAGCGGCGCGGAGGCGTGCAGCCGTTCTAGCGCCCGGCCGAGGTCGCTCTGCCCCGGGAGGATCGCCGCCTCCTTGGAGGGGAAGTACCTGAAGAAGGTGCGCGAGGAGATGCCAGCGGCCTCGGCGATCTTGGCGACCGTCGCGGCCTCGAGCCCGTCCCGCTCCACGCAGGCGAGGGCCGCGTGGTGGATGTCCGCGGCGGTTTCCCGACGGCGGCGCTCGCGCAGTCCCTCGACCGGGGCGGCCGCTCCGCCCACTGCCTCGGCACCCCCGGTGCCGGGCGCGCCGGGCGCGCCCCAGGCGTCGTCGGGCAGGGGTGTGGCTGGCTGAGGCATGCTCCCTATCCTGCCCCACGCGTTGGCGACCACGTCACCGTGATTCTTCCCACCTTTTGACCACTTATGCCAAGTTGGCACAGTGTGACACAATTGAGGTTCGCTTCTTGGCGTCCCTTCACACGGAAACAGGTATCCCCCTTGAGTCAGCCCTCAGCGGCCGCAGCACCCACCAAGCTCCCCCCGGGCGTCGCCCGCACCATCGCCGTCCTCGCGATCAGCGCGTTCGTGATGATCCTCAACGAGACCGTCCTCTCCGTGGCGCTGCCACAGCTCATGGTCGAGTTCGGCGTGGACGCCACGGCCATCCAGTGGCTCTCCACCGGCTTCATGCTCACCATGGCCGTGGTCATCCCCACGACCGGCTTCCTGCTGCAACGCTTCACCACGCGCGGTCTGTTCGTGAGCGCCATGAGCCTGTTCCTGCTCGGCTCGCTCGTGGCAGCCCTCGCGCCCGGCTTCGGCGTCATGCTCGCCGCCCGCGTGGTGCAGGCCGGCGGCACCGCGATCATCATGCCGCTGCTCATGACCACCACGCTCAGCACCGTGCCTCCCGCCCGCCGCGGCGCCATGATGGGCATGAACTCCATCGTCATCGCGTGCGCACCCGCCGTGGGCCCGCTGCTCTCCGGCATCATCCTCGGCAGCTTCGGCTGGCGCTGCATCTTCTGGATCATGGTCGTCATCGCCGTACTCACGCTGGGCTTCGGCCTCGGCGTGCTGGCCAAGGGCGGCATCACGCGCCGCGCCCCGTTCGACGCGCTCTCCGTGGTGCTCTCGGCGTTCGGATTCGGTGGGGTCGTGTACGCCCTCGCCGCAGCGGAGACGGCGCTGACCGGCTCCTGGATCCCCGCCGTGGCGGCCCTCGCCGTGGGCGTCGTCGGGCTCGTGCTCTTCGTGGCCCGCCAGCGCTCGCTCCAGGCGCGCGACGCCGCGCTGCTGGACCTGCGCCCGTTCGCCGTGAGGACGTTCCGCCTCTCCGTCGCGACCGTCGCGATCACGTTCGGGCTCCTGCTCGGTTCCGTCGTCATGCTCTCGATGGTGCTGCAGCAGGGCATGGGGCTCTCCTCCGTGGCCGTGGGCCTCATCCTGCTGCCCGCCGGCCTGATCCAGGCCGTGCTCGCGCCCTTCGTCGGGCGCCTGTATGACCGCGTGGGTCCACGCCCGCTCATCATCCCGGGAGCCGCGGTCATGGCCGCCTCCATGCTGGCACTGGCCGCCATCAACACCGGCACGCCCGTCTGGTACGTGCTTCTCTTCAACACGCTCTACGGCGCCGGCATGGCGTGCGTGCTGACCGCCCTGCTGACCACGGCGCTGAGCTCGCTGCCGCACCGCCTCTATGGCCACGGCTCCGCGATCATGAACACCTTCCAGCAGCTCGCCGGCGCGGCCGGCACCGCGATCCTCGTGGCCGCCATGACCTTCGGGGCCTCGCGGGCCGCCGAGGCCGGGCCTGCCGCCGAGGTCTCCGGCGCGCGGCTCGCCTTCGTCCTCGCCGGCGTGCTGTGCCTCGTGGCCGTCGTGACGGCGTGCCTCATCCGGCCGGCGGCCCCGGCCCCCGCCGCGGCTCACGGGGACGCGGCGCCGCGCCTGGATCCCTCCGAGGCCGTGGCCGACGTCGAAGCGGCCGGCACGCTCGACACCGCCACACTCGTGAGCGTCGAGGAGGACGCGCGCCGCTGAGCGCGCAGAGGGCTGGCCTCGGCCGCGGGGCGCACCACCGCGCCGGCGCGCGTTCCACGTACCGCCACCGCCACCTCCACCGCTTTGAGGCTAGGGCTGCGCTTTGAGGCGCGTTTCCCCCGCCTCAAAGCGCAGAACGCGCCTCAAAGCCGCTCAAGGGAGGGGCCGCCCGGGACCGTCATGGTTGCCCCGGGTGGCCCCTCCCTTGTGCACGGCCACCCTGCACGACGGCGCGTGGCCGGGTGAGGCGCGCGGCCGCGCCTCAGCGCGCCGACGTCGCCGCCGGGCCGGGTGCCACGATCCCCGCCCGCAGGACCACCTCGGCGGTCCGCCGGAAGTGCGCGTGCAGCGCCTCGGCGAGGCGCGCGGCGTCCCTGGCCAAGGCGGCGTCGAGCAGTTCCTTGTGCTCGGCCTCGACGTCGCGCACGCCGGCGGCCGGCGAGGCGGCCGCCCAGCGCAGGTAGAGCTGGGTGGTCCGCGCGAGCGCCTCGGAGTGCTCGCTCACGGGCCGGCACTCGGCACCGTCGATGAGCACGCGGTGGAAGGCGCGGTGCGCGTCCTCCCACTCGGCGCTCAGCTCGCCATCCTCGCCCCGGCGGGCCGTGCGGGCCAGCCGATGGTGGGCTGCAATGAGCGCGGCCTCCCAGGCGAGGTCTCCGCGCTCGATCGCGAGCCGGCCGCCGAGCACCTCCACCGAACAGCGCAGCTCGGTCACGTCCTCGAGCTCGCGCGCATTGAGCTCGCGAACCGTGAAACCGCGCTGCGGGCGCTGCGTCACGAGCCCCTCGGCCACGAGCTTGGTGAGCGATTCGCGCACCACGGTCGTGCTCGTCTCCAGCAGCTCGGAGATCTGGCCGGGCTGCAGCCGCGCACCGGGGTGGAAGTGCCCGGCCAGGATGAGCTCGCGCAGCGCCTCGAGCGCGCGCTTACCGGTCCTGGCCACGCTTGGCCTCCTGCCCGACGGCGCTCGGCTGGCTTGCGCCGACGGCTTCCGCGGGCGCGGGGTCCTCAGGCGCTGGGTCGGCGCCTGCGGGACCGGCGACGGCGGGCGAGGGCACCTCGGCCACCCGAACCGCGGGGACCGCCGGGGCCGCCGGGACCGCCGCGAGCGGCGTGCAGACGAGGCTCAGGAGCCGCCAACCCCCCGGACCCAGCGCGAACTCCGCGCGGGTGGAGGAGGCGAGGCGCTTGAGCTCCCCCGCCTTGACCAGCTCGGTGCGCAGCTCGCCCGTGGCCGTCGCCGTGCCGAGCCAGACCCCGCCGGAGACGGTGTCCAGCCGGTGCTCCACCGCGCGGTAGTCCACGGCCCCGGAGAGCACGAACTCCCTAAAACTCCCAGCGTCGTCGACGCGGCCAGTCGAGTGCTCGAAGCGCAGGCGCTCGTCGAAGTACTGCCCGAAGCCCTCGGCCGAGGGCTCCACGAGCCACGCGCAGCGCGCGGCCTCGAGCGCCTCGAGCGCCGCGCGCAGCGCCACCGTGTCGCCGCGCTCGGCCGACCCGCTCATGCCTGCACCCCGCGGACTGGATCGCCGAACGCCGAGGCGTCGGCAACCAGCTCGCCGCCGCGAAGCCCCACGGCCACAAGCGTCCCGGGCGCGGTGGGCTCCAGTTCCCCGGCCAGCGCCGCGATCAGCGGGGCCCGCCAGGCCTCGCCTGCCGCGGCGAGGGCCTCAGGGTCCCCCCCTGCCCGCAGCGGCGCGCCCGCCGAACCCGCGGCCCCAAAGAGCCCCGGCAGATCGGTGCAATGCGCCGCCCCGGCGCCAGGCACGCCGCACTCCACGTCCCAGCGGGAGCGATGCACGCGCACGCCGGCGGCGGCGAGCGCGGCACCGAGCTCGCGGGAGAAACCGGCAAACTCGTGCTCGGTCATGGCCTCGGTCATGCGCTCCCACGGCGAGCGGTCCCCCGCCGCCGGGACGGTGCCGAAGTGCGAGCGCTCGTAGCCCTCCGCTGCCGGCCCCGGGAAGCTGGCCGCCGCCATCGGCGGAATCATGGCCCGCGCCTCGTCGCGCGTGTGGGCCAGGAGCACCTCGCTCACGCGCAGCCGCGGCAGCAGCTCCTCAAACTCGAGCAGCGAGACCGGCAGGCGCCCGCCGCTGGGCGGCTGCACGCCGAGCCCGCGGCCCGCCCAGGCCCGGTTGAGGGCTGCGGAGACGTCCACAGCCTCGGAAGGGCTCAGCTCGTCGAACGAGCGCCCGGCCAGGGCCCCGTCCACCACGGCCTGCCGCTCGGCGCGACCCTCGGGCCCCGGCGGGGGCTGGAAGGGCAGGGAGTACAGCGCGAGGCGCGTGAAGGACGGCGCGAGCGCCGGGTCCTGCGCCGCGACCAGCGCGCACCACGCGCCAGCTGACTGTCCCACGAGCGTGACGTCCTCGGTGGACGCCCCGAAGTGCGCAGCATTCTCCAGGCACCAGGCCACGGACCGCAGTACATCGTCCACGAGCAGCGGCGTCCCGTCCTTGGCGCGTCCCAGCGCACCGTGCGCGCCCAACCGGTAGCCGGGCACCATCACGACGCGACCCGTCGCGCGGGCCAGCGCCGCGGCGTCGTACACGGGAAGCGAGGCCCCGCCGGAGACGAAACCACCGCCCGGCAGGAAGATGAGCAGCCCAGCGCCGGCGGCGCCGGCGGGCGCCGCGACGGTGACCTGGAAGGCGTCGTCGTCCTGGGCCAGCGCCGCGGCGCCGCCGCCGAGCAGCCAATCCATGCCGCCCGGGGCCTGCGGGAAGAGGACGGCGTCCTCCACTGTGCCGGGCGCCTCCGGCGCCACCGGGATGGCCCGGGAGGTGCGGCGCTCCGGGTGGGCCAGGCGCGCCCAGCGGCAGCGCGTCAGCACGACGTCGGGCGCCTCCAGGGTGCCCACGGCACCGCCCGCGGCGGGCACGGAAGGCGCCGGCACCACCGCGAGCGGCGAGGTGCCCGGGCCGAGCCCGGGGAGGCTCACCTGATCACCTCGTAGTCCTCGGGGTTCACGGCGCGGGTCATGTTCCAGTACTCGAGGACGGGCAGCGGCCAAATCTGCGAGACGCGGCCAAAGCGGTTCTTGTACCAGGTGTGCACCTCGGGCTGGCCCCACGCCTTCGTGGCGTTCGCGGCGTCCAGCACCTCGTAGAAGTCCTCGAGGGTGTCCTCGCGCAGGTCGAGCGCGGTGTACCCGTTTTCGAGGTTCAGGCGGATCTCGTCGAGCGAGTACTCCAGGGCGTACTCGATCATGGAGAAGAGCGAGCCGTTGACCACGTGGCCCGTGTTGGGACCGGAGACGATGAAGAGGTTGGGGAAGCCGGGGACGTGCACGCCCAGGTAGGCCTTGGCGTCGCCGCCCCAGCGCTCGTGGAGGTCGCGGCCCTCGCGACCCAAGATGGTGAGCGGCTCGAGGAAGTCGCTGGCCTCGAAGCCCGTGGCGTAGAGAACCACGTCGAGCTCGTGCAGCACGCCGTCGGCGTCAACGAGGCCCTCGGGGACGAAGTGGTCCATGCCGGAGGTGACGAGCGTGGTCTGCGGCTTCTTGAGCGAGTCCGACCAGACGCCGTTGTCACGCAGCATGCGCTTGCCGCCCATGATGTAGTCGGGCGTGACCTTGGCCAGCAGATCGGGGCGGTCGGCGTACTGCTGGCGCAGCAGGGCGCGCAGCTGCTCCTGGACCCGATCGTGGACCGCGGAGATGGAGCCCTCCTTGGTCCACTCCGGGTCCACGGCGGTGTGGTGCTGGCGGCCCTCGACGCCGAGCCAGTGCTGCCACAGGCGCAGCCACTGGCCGAAGTGCGGCAGGTGCTCCGAGAGGTAGCCAACCGCCTCCGGCATGTCCTCGTAGTAGAAGGGCGTGGGGAGCATCCACGGGGAGCTGCGCTGGAACACGGTCAGGCTCTGCACCTGATCCACGATCGCCGGGACGATCTGGTAGGCGCTCGCGCCCGTGCCGACCACGGCAACGCGCTTGCCAGCGAGGTCCACCGAGTGGTCCCACTGCGCCGAGTGCATGTGCACGCCCTTGAAGGACTCCATACCCGGGGTCTGCGGGATCTTGGGGCGGTCGAGCTGGCCCACGGCCGTGAAGACGGCCTCGAAGCGCTCGGCGCGCTCCTCGCCGTCCACCGCGTAGGCGACCTCCCACTGCCCGTCGGCCTCCACCCACTCAAGGGTGGAGACCTCGGCGCCGAACACCACGGCGTCGTACAGGCCGCCGCGCTGGCCCACCGCGGTGGTGTAGTCGTGGATCTCCGCGCCCGGGGAGAACTGCGCCGGCCAGTCGTCGCGCTGGGCGAAGGAGAAGGAGTAGGCGAAGTTGGGGGTGTCGAGGCGCACGCCGGGGTAGGTGTTCTTCCACCACGTGCCACCGATGTCGTGGCCCTTCTCGAACATGGTGACCTCGATGCCGGCCTGGCGCAGGCGGTAGGCCGTGGCCATGCCGGCCACGCCGGCGCCGATGACGGCGGCGCGGTACGTGGTCCCGGGGGCCACCTCCTCGACACTCCAGCGCGGGCGGCCGTTGGCGTGCGGAGCCAGGGCCATGTCGTGCTCCAGGAGCGGGCGGAAGGCGGGGTCGGCGCCGTTGGTGACGAAGTCGGAGACGAGGTGCGCCTCGTCCTCGGAGAGGAGGCGGGCGCTCGTGAGGCCCTCGTCGCGCACGCGCTTGAGGGCGGCGAGGGCCAGCTCGCGGGCGGTGGCGATCTGATCCGGCGTCATGCCGCCGTGCGGGAAGCCGACCGTGTCCATGAGCGGCTGCGGCGGGCGCAGCTCCTCGCGCAGGATCGAGAAGTCGCCCGTCACGGAGGCCAGGGCCACGAGCAGCGGTGGGAGCTCGGCGCCGGCGACGATGCGCTCCAGGGTGGCGTCGTCCGCCTCGATGGGGGCGTAGGCCTCGCGGTGATAGAGGTCATCCACCGTGGTGTCGGGGTGGCCGCCCGCGCTGCCTGCAGCGCCGCCGGGGATCTGTGCCAGGGCTTCACTCACGTGGGGCTCCTCTGGGTCGGGTCTCAAGGTCTGGGGGCGCCCCTGCCGCCGTGAGCGGTGAGCGCCGTCACAGCCAGTCTAGGCCCAGTTCTGCAATCGTCAAGAAAGAATGCATTATTGCCATCAGTTCCCCTACTGACATGTGAAATATTCACTTGCTACTCTTCGGCTATGGCCAAGCGAACCGACGCGGAAACCCTCAGCTCCCACCTCCACGCCCTCCTGCGGGACGATCTCCTCAACGGCGAGTGGGCGCCGGGCGCCAAGCTGCAGCTCACCACGCTCTCCACGCGCTACGAGACCTCCTCCACCGTGGTCCGCGAGGCGCTGACCCGCCTGACGGGCGAGCGGCTCGTGACCCTCGTCCCCAACCGCGGCTTCTTTGTGCCGGAGCTGTCCCTGGCCGCACTGCAGGACATCACCGAGCTGCGCTGCGTCAACGAGGAGTTTGGGCTCAAGATGGCGATCGAGCGCGGCTCGCTCGCGTGGGAGTCCGAGCTCATCGCCGTGCACCACACGCTCGAGCGCACGCCCTACCGCGAGGACAACGAGGACGCGAGCCTCACGCCCGGCTGGGTCAAGGCCCACCAGGCCTTCCATTCCAAGCTCATCGAGGCCTCCGGCATCCCGCCGCTCATCGATCTGTGCACCACGCTCTCCGACGTCACGCAGCTCTACAACCGCTGGGCCGGCACCGCAACGCGCTTCGTGGGCCGCGACGTGGCGCAGGAGCACCGCGAGATCCTGCAGGCCACGCTGGATCGCGACGCGGCGCTTGCCGCGCGCCTGATCCGCAAGCACTACGAGATCACGCTGCACGCGATCGAGGACAACGGCGCCGCGCTCGAGGCGGCCTCCCAGGCCTGAGCCGCCGCAGCCCCTCCGATTCTCACGGGGGAAAGCATTGGACCCGGCACTTCCCTGCCCGACGTCGGGTGGTCACCACCCGACGTCGGGCATCACCCAGCCTGGCCGGCGCGGGCTCAGCCCGCCTGGCCGGGAAGCGTCCGTAGCTGTTGGCGTAGCGCTTGCCCGGCTTGGGGTGGGTGAACTTCAGCCCGGACCAGACCTCGTCGATCTCCAGGCACGTGCTCTCGACCAGGTTCCGTTCGTACCCGATGGCGATCACCGACTTGATCGTGAGGTCGCTCCCGAGTTTTCCGCCCTTGGGCCAGGACACCCACAGCGCGCCGCCCGGGCGCAGGCGATCGCGCAGGGCCCCGAAGTGCTCGCGCATCCGCTCCTGGGTCGTGACGAAGAGGTGGAGGTAGTCGAACTCGCCCGTCAGCTCCGCCAGCAGCTCCAGCTCCGGCAGCTCCATCGCCGCCACGGCGGAGGCCGGGGCGTCGCGCAGGTGCGCGCGGGCGCCGGCCTTGATGCCCATCTTCTGTGCCACGGTGCGCGGCGGCGAGGGATTCACCATGCCACGGAGGCTAGTCCCCACCCCCGACACCTTTTCCTCCCAACATCCGAGTGCCAAGTGTCGTGTTTTCGGCGAAACCACGACACTTGGCGCTCCGATTTTCACAGGTGGGTGGCGCCGGCGGCTCAGGCGGCCAGCCTCAGCCGCGCAGGCGCGCGGGCCACACCCCTTGCTTGCCCGGCGAGATGATGCCCTGCGGGTCAACGGCGTCCTTGAGCAGCTCCTGGAAGCGCAACGCGGCCCCACCGTTGAAGTCGAAGCCGGCCTGGATGCGGTCCATGTAGTCGACGTGGCTGCGGTACGGCGCGTAACCCTTGGAGCGGGCCAGATCCAGCAGCTCGGAGTACAGCGCCCGCGCGCGGCCGAGCATCTCCTCGTTGCCGCGCTCGAAGAAGATCATGGTCACGTGCACCATGTGGCGCGGGTAGAGGTGGTACCCGATGTAGAGGTCGAAGCCGTGCTTGGCGTAGAGCTTCTTGACCTCGCTGTAGAAGGCGTAGACGTCGGCGCCGCGGGCGGGGAGGATCGGCGCCGCGTCGATGTGCCCGCCATCCTCGGCCGCCCAGCCGATCGTTGAAAGCGGCTTGAGGGTGGGAACGCCCGCCATCTGGGTGCGGTCCAGCTCGGCGATGTCCTCGTGTTGGATCGGCAGGCCGTCCTCGCCCTCGTAGATCCGGGCGTCGACGCGGGCGCCCGGCACGGCGGCCGCCACGCGCTCGCGGACGATCTCGAGCCGGCGCTCCACAAGCCCGCGGTCACCGTAGAGCGCAAACTTGCAGTTCCACTGGCCCAGGCCGAACTCCTGGCGCATCTCCTCGAGGCGCCACTCGGGGATGGAGCCCTCGCCGTCCCAGAAGTCGCGGCGGGCGCCGCGCATCGTGGCGGCGCGGACCACGTTGCCGCAGAGCGCGTTGTTCTGGATGATCTCCTCGCGGCGCAGGGTCGTGAGGACGTCGATGAGCGCCGGGAGCGCCGACTCGTCATCCACCGCGATGTCGCCGTTGGCGTAGACCTGCGGGGCGGGCATGAGCCACACGCCGGCGTTGACCACCACGCCCAGGCTCGACTGCGTGAAGAGCCCGTCCAGGGTGGGGCCAAAGCCGCCCTGGAAGATGGGGCCAAGCTCGGTGCCCTCCATGGCGCCCATGCCGGTGCGCAGCAGCTCGCCGTCCGGCAACACCACCTCCACGCCGCAGAGGTTCTTGGCGTGGTCGCCGAGCGGCGTCATGCCGTAGCCGCGATCCAGCATGTTGCCGAGGACGGAGCCCCAACCCAGCGCCGGCACGCTCATCCAAAGCTCCAGGCCGCGCTTCTTGATGTGCTCGAAGAGGTCGAAGAAGGTCACGCCCGGCTCGATGACGGCGTAGCAGAGCTCCTCGTCCACGTGCAGGATCCGGTTCATGCGGGAGAGATCCAGGGCCACCATGCGCTGATCGCGCGGCTCGGGCCCGCCGTAGCCGAGGTTCTTGCCGCGGGAGAACGTCCACAGCGCGGTGGACGTCTCCCCCGCCAGGCGAACGAGCGCCTGCACCTCCTCCGTGGAACCGGGGCGCACGCCGGGCCAGCGGTCACGGCCGGCGTTGAGCGGGTACGGGTCGAGGTAGCCCTCCGGCGCGCCGGGGTGGATCACGTTCTCGGCCCCAACGATTGCCTCGGCGCGGGAGAGGAACTCCTCGCGCGGGTCGCCCGTCTGGCCCGGGAGGGCCTCGGCCAGCAGCTGCTCAGACATGCTCACATCGTCACTTTCTTTGAACTTCTTGGCCCGCAACCCCTGGTTGCGGTGAATTTGGCTAGGGTGGGCGCGTGATCCCAGAGCAGCAACCGGCGCTGACGCTGCGCCAGGCGTGGCACTTCGTCGTAGCGGCCGAGTCCGGCACCTTCGCCGAGGCCGCCCGCCGACTGCACATGGCGCCGTCGGCCATTTCCGCCTCGGTGACCGAGCTGGAACGCACGGTGGGCAGTTCGCTGCTGGTCAAGCAGCGCGCCAAGGGCGTGGCCCTCACGGCCAGCGGCCACGAGGTGCTGGCCCTCGCCCGCACGCTCCTGGCCACCGCCGGCGACATCGCCGCCCTCTCCGGCTCGGAGCGCTCGCAGCTGCGCGGGCGGCTCACGGTGGGCGCGGACATCAGCCTGGGCCCCACCGTCATCCCGCCCATGCTCACGGAATTCGCGCAGCAGTGCCCCGGGGTGGAGGTGGACTTCGTGGAGGGCTTCCACCGCGAGGTGCAGTCCCTGGTCCTCTCCGGCGACGCCGACGTGGCGTTTGTGTACGGGGAGGAACTGGACCCGCAGCTCGCAGCGGTGACCGTGGCCAGCGCGGAGGCCTACGCCCTGGTGCCGGCCGACCACCCGCTCGCCGCGAAGGACCGCGCCCATCTGAAGGACCTGGCCCAGGAAGACCTCGTCCTCTTCGACGCGCCGCCGGCCGGCGAGCGGGTCCTGCGGCTCTTCCGCGAGGCCGAGCTGGAGCCGGTGATCCGCCACCGTTCCCGCTCCTATGCCACCGTGCGCTCGCTCGTCTCGGTGGGCCGCGGCGTGGGCGTCTTGTTCCAGCAGCCGGCGCTCAACGCTCCGTACGCGGAACTGGGCATCCGCCTGCTGCCCCTGCACCACCGGGGCGCCCCGGTGCGGCCGCTGCGGGTCTCGCTCGTCAGCGCCAAGGGGACGCGGCCCTCGCCGCGCGCCAAGGCCTGGATCGAGGTGGCACGCGAGCTGCTGCACCGGGAGGCTCCGGCTCAGACCGCGGCGCCGGAGCGCGCCGGGTAGGGCAGCCCCAGGTTCTCGCGCAGCGTGGTGCCCTCGTACTCCGAGCGGAAGTAGCCGCGCTCCACGAGCTCGGGGACGAGCTTGTCGCAGATCAGCGCGAAGCCGCCGGGGTTGAACGGGGCGTTGAGGTTGAAGCCATCGCAGGCGCGCCCCTCGAACCACTCGATCATCCGATCCGCGATGGCCGACGGGGTGCCTGCCATCCACTGGTGACCCGTGGAGCGGGCCAGGTCAACGATGAGCTCGCGCAGCGTCATGCCGCCGTCCACGCTCTTGGCGCGGTACAGGTGGTAGCGCGAGCCGCGCGCCGGATCCTCGGAGAACCACTCGGCGGGGATTGACTCGTTCAGGTCAAGCGAGGACAGATCCAGCTTGAGGTCGGCGCCCACCTGCTTGCGGCCGTTCTCCATGTGGATGTTGTTCGCCAGGTGCTCGGCGAGCTCGTC
This sequence comes from Galactobacter sp., assembly GCA_022712075.1. Taxonomy (GTDB): domain Bacteria; phylum Actinomycetota; class Actinomycetes; order Actinomycetales; family Micrococcaceae; genus Galactobacter. The sequence goes on along the minus strand of JALAHE010000197.1, from coordinate 8,218 downwards.
GGCCTCGGCCTGGGTGTCGCCGAGGATCGGCAGGATGCCCGGAATGATCTTGATGAGCTCGGGGTCGCGGCCCTTCGCGGCGGCCTTGGCCTTGAAGTCGGCGTAGAACTTCTGCGAGGGCTCCAGCAGCGGCTGGGCCGTGTAGATGCCGTCCGCCACGGAGGTGCCGAGCTCCACGCCCGGGCCGGAGGAACCCGCCTGGACCAGCACGGGGCGGCCCTGCGGGGAGCGCGGGCCGGGCAGCGGTCCGCGCACGCGGAAGAACTCGCCGGCGTGGTCGATCGTGTGCAGGCGATCGGTGTCGACGTAGAAGCCGGTCTCCTTGTTGTTGATGACGGCGTCGTCGTCCCAGGAGTCCCAGAGGCGCTGCACCACCTCAACGAACTCGGTGGCTCGGCGGTAGCGCGTGGCCGGATCCGGCGCCTCGGTCAGGCCGAAGTTCTCGAAGCCGTCGGAGCTCGTCACGATGTTCCAGCCGGCGCGGCCGCCGGACATCTGGTCCACGCCGGCCAGCAGGCGGGCCACGTTGTAGGGCTCGTAGAAGGACGTGGAGATGGTGCCGATGAGGCCGATGTTCTTGGTGACCGCGGCCAGGGCGGCCAGCGTGGTCATGGGCTCGTAGAAGCCATTCATCTTGATGTCGCCGCGGAAGACCGTGTTGGCGTGGGCGATGTCGCCGAAGAACACGGCGTCCAGCTTGGCCGCCTCGGCCATGAGCGTGAGGTCCTTGACGAACTCGAAGTTGCCCAGCTCCTCGGAGCGGGAACCGTCCATGCGCCAGCTGTCCTTGTGATAGCCGGCGGGGAGCATGAAGGTCGTCAGCACCATGTTCGTGCCGCGCTGGTTGGTCATGGGGGTCCTTTCGCTGTGCGCCGCATGCGAACCGACTGCGGCGTCTCCTGTGACCATCGTCACCGGCTTCCAAACAACGCGAAAGACCCCAAAAACAGTGCTGAAACCTCAACGAAATCGACGTTTGGCAGGCTGAGGACACAGCGACGCCCCCGAGGCTTCTTGCGGGAGAAGCCCCGGGGACGTCGCTTCACGAAAGTGAAGGTCAGGCGACGCTTGCGCCGCTCGCCGACCGCTCGCCGTCGGGCACTTCCGCCTCCCCCGCGGGAGTGCCCGACGGCGCGTCGTCGCCGCCCGTGCGGGCGGCCACGACCAGCGCGGCGAGCCCCAAGGCCAGGACGCCCGCCCACACGGCGCCCACGGCGCCGATGCCGCCGGCCGCCATGGCGGCCACGGCAAAGATCGGGGTGAGCCCGCCGCCCAGCGTCGACGCACCCTGGTAGGAGAGCGAGGCGCCCGTGTAGCGAACGCGGGCCGGGAAGCGCTCCGAGATGAACGCGCCGATCGAACCGGCAAACGTGCCCTGGATGAGACCGGAGCCGATGACGATCGCCACGAGGTAACCCCAGCCAGAGCCGGAGGTCAGCAGCGTGAGCGCCGGGATGACCCAGATCAGGCCGGCGATCGAGGCGATGATGAGCATCTTGGCGCGGCCGACCTTGTCGGAGATCCGGGCCGTCACGAAGCACACGATGATCGTGAACACGGCGCCGAGGCCGTTGAGGTTCAGGACCAGCTCGCGGGAGACGCCGGAGCTCACGGCGGCCTTGGTGCCCCAGCTCGTCAGGATGCCCTGGAAGGAGTAGAAGCCGAGCGAGGCCACGAGCGTGATGACCACGGTGCGCCAGTGCTGCGTGAGCACCTCGACGATCGGCATCTTGCGCTTGCGCTCCTCCTGCGAGGCCGCCTCCTCGATCTGCGCGATGGCCGGGGACTCCGAGACCTTGAGGCGGATCACGAGGCCCACCACGATCAGCACGGCGGAGAGCAGGAACGGGATGCGCCAGCCCCACACGAGGAACTGATCCCCCGTCGCGGCGGAGACGCCGGAGAGCACGAAGGTCGCGAGCAGGCCGCCCATGGGGCCGCCGGCGTTAGCGAACGCGGCGGCGAAGCCGCGGCGATTCTCCGGCGCGTGCTCCAGCGCCATGAGCGTGGCGCCGCCCCATTCGCCGCCCACGGAGATGCCCTGCACCACACGCAGGAGGATGAGTAGCAGCGGCGCCCAGACGCCGATCACCGCCGGCGTCGGGACCAGGCCGATCGCCACGGTGGCGCAGCCCATCATCATCATGGAGATGACGAGCATCTGCTTGCGGGAGACGCGGTCTCCGTAGTGGCCGAAGATGACGCCGCCGATGGGGCGGGCGAAGTAGCCGACGGCGAGCGTGGCGAAGGACGCGATGAGGGCCATGGGGCCCGTCAGGTTGGCGAAGAAGACCTTGTCGAAGATCAGCGCCGCGGCGTTCGCGTAGAGGATGAAGTCGTAGTACTCGATGACCGAGCCGATCATGCTCGAGCCGAGCACGCGCTTGTAGTCAGAGCGGGAGAGGGCGTGGACGCGGGGGGAGTCGTCCTGGGTGCCAGAGGAAGTCATGGGGGCCTTTCGCGGGAAACAGCCTGACCAGCATGACCCACATCACAAGCCCGGGCAAACGATCGCGCATTTTTAACAAGAAAAAATATTCTGACAACCCGCCTCGATTGCGGGCATTGAGAGGCACGCCATCACGACCGGCAAAAATCAGGGGCTTGCGCACCCTCGATCAATGTTTGTAACCTCCACCACAGATTATATTCTTGGCCCACAAGCCGAACATCGAGGAGGACACCGTGGCAGCACGCACCGGAGAGCAGTACCTGGCAGGTCTGAAGGACGATCGCGAGGTCTGGCTCGGCAGCGAGCGCGTGGACATCACGACCCACCCGGCGTTTGCCGGTTCCCTGGCGGGCATGGCCGGCTACTTCGATTACCAGCACAAGTACGCGGACGACTGCCTCATGGTGGATCCCGAGACCGGCCAGGAGCACAACGTCTCCCTGCTGCGCCCGCGCAACGAGGCCGACCTGCAGCGTCGCCACCGCGCCTTCGACCGCCTGGCCCGCTACTCCAACGGCATGCTCGGCCGCACGCCCGACTACGTGAACGTGGTGCTGGCCGGCCACGCGAGCCGCACCGACATCTACGACCGCAGCGGCGACCCGATTTACGCCCAGCGCCTCGTGAACTACTGGCGCGAGGTGCAGGAGAAGGACCTGGCCCTCACCCACACCATCACGCACGCAGCGATCGACAAGAGCGTGGGCGAGCTGCAGGGCATGAACGAGGACCTCACGCTCCGCGTCGTCGAGCGCCGCGAGGACGGCCTCGTGGTCCGCGGCGCCAAGATGATCGCGACCCTCGGCCCCATCGCCGACGAGCTCTACGTCTACCCCGCCACGCCCATCCAGCAGGGCTTTGAGCACTACGCGCTGTCCTTCGCCATCCCGGTGGCGAGCCCCGGCGTGGTCCAGGTCTGCCGCGACCACTACGGCGTGGACCAGAGCCCCGAGGATCGTCCGTTCTCCTCGCGCTTCGACGAGCAGGACGCCGTCGTCATCTTCGACGACGTGTTTGTTCCTTGGGAGCGCGTGTTCATCGACGGCGACCTGGGCGTCTACAACGCCGTCAACGCCGCGACCGCCACGGGCTCCACGCAGCAGCAGACCGCCATCCGCGCGAGCGTGAAGCTGGAGTTCGCCTACGACGTCTGCGTGCAGATGGCCAAGGTGACCGGCACGGAGGCCAAGCCGGAGACCGCCGCCCTGCTCGGCGAGATCTACTCCTACCTGCGCATCGCCCGCTCGGTGGTCCGCGACTCCGAGGCCCGCGGCTCAGATTGGGGCAACGGTGCGTTCTTCTGCCACGACGACATCTCCGCGCTGCGCACCATGATGCCGGTGTGGATGATCCGCGTGAACGAGATCATCAAGACCATGGGCTCCCACAACCTGCTGGCAACGCCCACGGCCGCCGCCTTCGAGGATCCGCGCCTCGGCCCCCTCCTGCGCACCTACCTGCCGGGCGCCGGCGGCATCTCCGCCGAGGAGCGCGCGCGCATCTTCCGCACCGCGTGGGACTTCGCCGGCTCCGCGCTGGGCGGCCGCATCGAGCTCTACGAGCGCTTCTACCTGGGTTCCATCGCCCGCGCCCGCGGCCTGGACCACAAGAAGGCGCAGGCCAAGGGCGAGACCGGCGCGTACGCCGCGATGTTCCAGGAGATCGCCGACACCCGAGCGGCCCAGTCCGCGCTGGCCGGGGCCTGAGCGACATGGAGGCCGCCACGCTCACCGCGCGGGAGATCCTGACGGACTCCCTCGCCCGGCACGCGGCGGGCACCCCCGCCGGGGCCGTCCCGGCCGAGGCGCTCGAGCGCGCACACCTGCGGGTCATCGACTCCGTGGGCTGCGCCCTCGCCGGGCACCTCGCCCCGGGGCTCACCGGGCTGGTCGACACGGCCGCCTCCTGGGGCGCCGGCCCCGCCACGGTCATCGGCACCACCCGCGCCCTCTCGGTGCGCGGGGCGGCGTTGGCCAACGCGGCCCTCACGCGGGCCTTCGACTTCGAGCCCGTCAGCGCGGAGGGCCCCGGCGGCGAGGAGGTCGCCGCGCACCTGAGCGGCACCTCCGTCCCCGTGGCCCTGGCCGAGGGCCAGCGCCGCGGTGCCACGGGCGCCCAGGTGCTCGAGGCGCTCGCGCTGGGCGATGACGTCGCCGCCCGCCTGGCCGTGGGTTCAGGTTTCGACGTCTACTCGGGCCAGGACAACACGGGCACCGTGAACGTCGTCGGCGCCGCCGCCGTGGCCGGCCGCTTGGCCGGCCTCTCCCCGGAGGCCCTCGTGGCCGCGTGGGGCGTGGCGGTGCAGCGCGCCGGCGGCTCGGTCGCCCCGATCTTCGCCGATGCGCCCAGCTTCCGCCTGCCCATGGCGTTTGCCGCGGAGTCCGCGGTGACCGCCGTGGAGCTCGCGGAGGCCGGCTGGGTCGGCGAGCCCGATCCGCTCGCCGGGCGCTTCGGCTTCCTCGACCGCTTCTGCCCCGGAGCCAACCCCGAGCTCATGCTTGCCGGACTGGGCGAGGTCTACTGCGCCGATCGCGTGATCAAGCCGTGGAGCTCGTGCCGGGCCAGCCACCCGAGCCTCGAGGCGGCCGCGCGCCTGCACGGCGCGCTGCTCCTCGCGGCGGGCGCCTCCGTCACCGGCGGGATGCCCGACGCCGCCGTCCCCGGCACGGGTGCCCCCGTCGCCGGGGGCGGGGCCACCACCGCGGCCCACGCCGCGGCCGCCTCAGCGGCCGCAGCCCGGGTGGCCGGGGCGCCCGCCCCGGCCCCGACGCTCGGCGAGCTGTCCGCCCAGGTGGAGCGCGTCGTCGTGCATGTGACCCCGCGGACCGCCGCCGGCTTTGTCGGCACGCCGTGGGAACCCGGCGACTGGCCCGAGGTGGCGGCCGCCTTCTCGATCCCCTTCACCACGGCGGCCGCGCTGCTGACCGGCACCCTGCTGCCGCGGACCCTGCTGGGGGCCGCGGAGGGCGAGGTCGGCGCGCTGGCCCGCCGGGTGGAACTGCTTCCCTCGCTGGCTCCCGATGAGTACCTGACCGCCGAGGTCGAGCTCACGCTCGCCGACGGGCGCGTGCTGCGCGAGCGCGTGGACGCCCCGCTCGGGGACCGGCACCATTCGCCGCTCTCCGCGGCGGACGTGCACGCGAAGTTCCTCGCCAACGCGGAGCTCGGCGGGCACTCCCCCGCCTCCGCGCGGGCGGCCCTGGACGCGCTGCTCGCGCTGCCCACCGCCGCGTCCCTCAACGATCTCTTTGCAGCGCTGGCCCCGGCCGGCGCCTGACTCCCACCTACCCCGGGCCGTCCTTGCGCCCCCTGTCCCACTAGGAGGACACCATGACCACGCAGACCCTCAACACGGATGAGCCCATCGTCGACCCCGTGGTCTTCCGCAACGTGGTGGGGCACTTCGCCTCCGGCGTCACGGTCATCACCACCGTGGTGGACGGCGAGCCGTTCGGCACCACGGCGTCGGCCGTCTCCTCGCTCTCGATGGAGCCGCCCATGATGCTCGCGTGCCTGAACCGCTCCTCGTCGACGCACGATCAGGTCGTTGCCGCCGGGCGCTTTGCCATCAACATCTTGGCCGAGGACCAGGCCGGGTTGGCCATGCACTTTGGGCGCAAGGGCTCGGACAAGTTCGCCGGGATCGGCTACACCATCTCGGAGAACGGGCTCCCGCTGCTCGACGGCGCGCTGGCGACGGTCGAGTGCCGCATCGGAGAGACCGCGACGGGCGGCACCCACACGGTGTTCCTCGGCGTGGTGGAGGACGCCGCGGCCGCCGATAAGCAGCCGCTTGCCTACTACCGCGGCACGATGGGGCGCCTGGAGCGCGTGCTCGAGGTCAAGGCGTACGACGGCGTGCGCGAGTGGGTGCTGCGCCGCAAGACGCCGCTGGGCACCGTGCTTGATCCGGTCGCGATCGGCGAGGCCATCCGCTCGGAGCCGGAGCAGGTGCAGAACGCGCTCGTGAAGCTGACCTCCGAGGGGCTCGTGTTCCGCAACGACGAGGGGCTGCTGGAGCCCACGCCGATCACGGCCGAGACGACCGACGCCGCCTACGACGGTCGCGCGACGATCGAGTCCGGCGTGATCTTCTCGCACCTGGATCGGGTGTCCGCCGAGGATTGTGCGGAGCTGGGGCGGCTGGCTGGCGAGCTGGCCGCGCTGCGGGCCGGCGACGCCGCCGAGCTTGAAAACTTCCTGGCCCTGAACGTGGCCTTCCACGACCGCCTGGTCTCGGTGGCCGGCTCGGCCGCGCTGGTGGATGCCTTCCGCCGCCTGGGCATCGGCACGGTGTGGCGCCAGGCGCTCACGGCCGAGGAGTGGGCCCGCCAGATGGAGACGGCGCACGTGGTGGATTTGGCTGCCGCCTTGGCCGCCAGCGACGCCGCCGCGGCGCAGGATGCCCTGGCCGCCCACACTGCCTTCGGCAAGAACTTGGCGCGCGAGGTCATCACGCGTCACGGCGGGCGCGTCTGAGTCATCGCTGACGCGCCTGGTAGCTGGGGCAAGGGGCGGGGCGGAACCTGATGGGGGTTCCGCCCCGCCCCTTGTCGTTGGATCAAACGTCGTCGATGCGGGCCACGACTGCTCGCAGCTCTTCAGCGCTGGCCCGGGCCACGCCTGCCCGCTCCCGGCTCACGCCAGCGTCGGGTCCGTGGGCAACGGTCTCCAGCATCGCCAGAATCTCTGCGCTCCTGGTCACGGATGCTTTGACGGAGTCCACAAGCAATGCCGCCGCCGTGTGCTGGTCGTCGAGATACGCCAGATCCGCCACCGAGTTCTCGACGAACCAGGCGGCGATCTCCGGCCGCGAGAGCGGATCCACGAGCGGAAGCCACGCGATCACCAGGTCGCGGTACCGCCCGGCGTGCTCGGCGACGTCGTGGTAGCCGATGGCGTCCAGCACCGCCCGCGGGCGGAACCGTGCGGCGGCCCGCGCCGCCCCGTCGACGTCGCCCGCCCCCAAAAGATCGAAGACCCGGACCGCACCGTCCAACCGTGGCTCAGTCATCGCCACCCTCACCACTGTCCGGCGGGCCCGCCACCCGCAGCAGGGCGTTCGCGTAGTCGTCGAAGAGGTCGACTTGGGTCAGATCGTCGAACCTAGGGCGGATGTAGGTGTTGTCCCAGACGCACTGGGGCGAGAGCGTGCGGAGCCAGAATCGCTTGCGGCCCCCGCCGAGCAGCTGCCCCACCCAGAAGGAGCCGGGCTTGCGCGCGAACTCTCGAATCGACACCACGTCCGCGACGCAGTCCAGCTGGGGCAGAAAAGCGCGCGGATCGCTGAGCTTCAGGGCGGGGCCGGGCCAGCTCAACGGCCAGCGTTCGTCCTCCACGAGCGCGGGCAGAAATTGCGTCTCGACCCGGACCTTCCTGACGTCCTTGGTGCGGCGAAGCTGGAAACCATCCGGGTACGCACCGTCACGAATGACGGCCAGCAAGAACCAGCGCTTTCCCACATCGAGAACCACGCCGTCCTCGTTCCAGCCGCGCCCCTTGCGGATCTTGATGGCCACCGGATGCCGGGTCCGCGCCGCGTCCTTCAGGTCCGCCAGCGCCTTGCGTCGTCGCTGCTTCTTGCTGTTCTTGGGCATGCCCCATGCTCACATGCAGCAGCCCACCAAAGGAACGACGGCGTGGGGGCCCGGGGCCCGGGGGCCCCCCCCCCCCCCCGCGGGGGGGGGGGGGGGCGAGAAGCCGCCGCGCGCGCCGGGCGAGGGGCGCCGCCGCCGGGGCGCGGGCGGCCCCCCCCCGGAGGCGGGG